>DAIOGL010000043.1:7671-12688 GCA_036745235.1 Sulfuritalea sp. | reverse complement strand
TACCAGGGTCCCTTGACCTTGTCGAGGTCGACGCCGGCGGCCTTCCAGTAGCGCAGCTCGGCGGCGTGGGTGCCGCTCTTGTCGCCGCGCGAAACGAAGGGGGCCTTCGCGGCCTCGATGCGGCGCAGGCCTTCGAGGATGTCCTTGCCCGCGGCTTTGGCCGGGTCGGCCTTGGGGCCGATCACCACGAAGTCGTTGTACATGACTTCCTGGCGCTTGACGCCGAAGCCTTCGGCGACGAATTTCTCCTCGGCGGCCTTGTCATGGACGAAGACCACGTCGGCGTCGCCGCGGCGGGCGAGGTCGAGCGCCTGGCCGGTGCCCAGGGCGACGACGCGCACCTTGATGCCGCTGGCTTTTTCGAAAACCGGCAGCAGGTGGCCGAAGAGGCCCGACTGTTCGGTCGAGGTGGTCGATGCGACGGTGATGAAGCGTTCCTGGGCGTGGCTTGCCGCGGCGGCAAGCAGGCCGGCGGCGACGAGGGCGGAACAGAGCAGGCGACGGGTGATCATGGGGATTCCTCCTTCAAGAAGCGTTGCGCCGCCTCGGTTTGCGGCTGGGTAAAAAACTGCTCGACCGGCGTCTGTTCGACGATCCGGCCGCGGTCGATGAAGACGATTTCCTCGCCCAGGCGGCGCGCCTGGCCGAGGTTGTGGGTGGTCATCAGGATGCGGGCGCCGGCGGCGGCGATGTCCTTGATGATGCGTTCCACTTCGCGGCTGCTGGCGGGATCGAGACTGGCCGTCGGCTCGTCGAGAATCAGCAGTTGCGGTTCCAGCGCCCAGGCGCGGGCCAGAGCGACGCGCTGCTGTTCACCGCCGGACAGCAGTCGCGCCGGACGCTTCGCCAGTGCATCCAGCCCGACGCGGGCCAGCGCCTGCCGTGCGCGCTGCTCGCATTCGGTCGCCGAATGGCCCTTGAGCTTGAGGCCGTAGATGACGTTGGCCAGAGCCGTGGTACGCAGCATCACCGGGCGCTGGAAGACCATGGCCTGGGACAGCGCCCGCGGCCAGCTCAGGCTGCCGCCGGTGGGATGCAGCAGGCCGTGAATCAGGCGCAGCAACGTGCTCTTGCCGGCGCCGTTGGGACCGAGCACGACGGTATGCTGCGCGCCGAAGCGCAGCGACGCGTCGTCGATGATGCGGGTGCTTCCTTCGGTGAGGCTAAGGCCATTGACGGCCAGCCAGTGCGTGCCGTTCATCCCCAGTGCCTCTCGGCCCAGCCGCGCATCGCATACGCCACGGCATTGATGGCCAGCACCACGGCGATCAGGATGAAGCCCAAGGCAAGCGCCAGCGGCAGATCGCCCTTGCTGGTTTCCAGCGCGATGGTGGTGGTCATGACGCGTGTCACGCCGTCGATATTGCCGCCGACGATCATCACCGCGCCGACTTCGGCGATGGCGCGGCCGAAGCCGGCCAGCGCCGCCGTCGACAACGAGAAGCGGCCGTCCCAGAGCAGGGTGGCGGCGGCGCGGCTGCGGCTGGCGCCGAGCGACCGCAACTGTTCGCGGTACTCGCTCCACTCATCGGCGATCACCTGCCGCGTCAGGGCGGCAACGATGGGCGTCACCAGCACGGCCTGCGCGATCACCATCGCCGCGGGCGAGAAGAGCAGGCCGAACTGGCCCAGCGGGCCGGCGCGCGACAGCAGCAGATAGATGAGCAGGCCCACCACCACCGGCGGCAGGCCCATGAGGCCGTTGAACAGCACGATCAGCACGCGGCGTCCGGGAAAACGGCCGACCGCCAGCAGGGCGCCGACCGGCATGCCGGCGACGCAGGCGATCAGCGTGGCGGTCAGGCTGACGCTCAGGCTGAGCAGGACGATGCCGGCAAGGCGTGCGTCGGCGCCGGCGACGAGCTGCCAGGCAGTGACAAAGGGTTCGTTGAACTCGTGCATCAAGGAATGGGCAAGCTATGCAGCACACCACATATGGGCCTTCAAGCGTAAGCTATGCAAACAAAGGACCATATATGTCGGCTGCTGCAACAACTGTCCGTTCCAAGCCTTCCTTGCCCCGCCTGCGCTGGGCGTGGGATTTCGGTCCGCTCCTGGGCGATGTCGATACCAGCCGCTTGCTGGCGCTGCTCACCGCCCTGACGGGAGAGGGGGCTCTGGGCAACGCGGCGCGGCAGGCCGGAATGTCGTATCGCTCCGCATGGGGCCTGTTGCGCGACTGCGAGCAGGCGCTGGGCGCAGCCCTGGTAGTCATGGAGCGCGGCCGCGGCACGCGCCTGACGGACTTCGGCGCGTCGCTGGTGCAGCTCGATCAGGCGGCACAGATTGCGCTCGATGCGGTGCATGCGCCATGGCAGCGCCGGCTCGAGGAATTGCTGGCGCCGATGGTGCGCGCCGTGCCGGAGCGCCTGCGCGTGGCGGCGAGCCATGACCTGGCGCTGGCCGACTGGATCGAGCACGGCCGCCGCATCACTTTCGATCTGTATTGGCGCGGCAGCGAGGAGGCATTGGCGAGCCTCGGGCGCGACGAGTGCGACGTGGCGGGTTTTCATGTGCCGGAAAACTGGACCGGGGATCAATTGGCGAGCTGGCTGGCGCGCTGGCTGAAGCCGTCGCTGCATGTCTGCCTGCCGCTGATGCGCCGCTGCCAGGGCCTGATTGTCGCGCGCGGCAATCCGCACCGGCTGCAGACTCTGGCCGACGCCTCGAAGCGCGGCTTGCGCATGGTCAATCGCCAGCGCGGCTCGGGCACCCGCAGCCTGATCGACCAGTTGCTCGCGGCCAACGGCTTGCGGCCGGAGAGCATCGACGGCTATGCGCACGAGGAATTCACCCACGAGGCCATCGCCGCCACCGTCGCCGGCGGGCAGGCCGACGTCGGCTTCGGCATCGAGGCCGCAGCGGCGCGCTACGACCTCGGTTTTGTTCCGCTGATCTGGGAGCGCTATGGCTTCGTCATGCGTCCCGCCACCGCCGCCAGCCCGGAAGGCAGGCAGCTCCTGGCGCGCCTGCAAGGCAACACCTTCCGCCAGCGCCTGCTGGCGATGCCCGGCTACGAGCCCCTGCCCGTCCACGCGCCCGGCGCGTGGAGCGACTTCCTTTCCTAGTATTCGACCGCGAACTCCGTCGCCTGCCAGATCGCCCGCTTGGCATCGAGCTCGACGGCGACATCGGCGCCGCCGATCAGCGTGTATTCGATGCCGGCGGCTTCGAGTCCGGGGACCAGTTCGCGGCGCGGTTCCTGGCCGGCGCAGATGACGACGGTATCGACCGCGAGCAACTGCGGCTTGCCGTCGATCGCGATGTGCAGGCCGGCGTCGTCGATCTTCAGGTACTCGACGCCGCCCTGCATGTGCACGCCGCGCTTTTGCAGCAGCAGCCGGCGCGCCCAGCCGGTGGTCTTGGCCAGGCCGTCGCCGACCTTGGTGGCTTTGCGCTGCAGCAGCCAGACTTCGCGCGGCGTGGCGGGCATCTGGGGTTCAGTCAGGCCTCCGCGCTTGTCCTGATATTCGGGATCGATGCCCCATTCCTTGCGGTAGGTGTCGATCGAGTCGCCGTGGGCTTCGGCATTGGTCAGCAGTTCGGCGACGTCGAAGCCGATGCCGCCGGCGCCGATGATGGCGACCTTCTTGCCGGCCTGCTTGCGGCCTTCGATGAGGTCGATGTAGCTGGTGACCTTGGCGTGCTCGATGCCGGGAATCGCCGGTGTGCGCGGCACGATGCCGGTGGCGACGACGACGTGGTCGTAGCCCTGAAAGTCGGCGCTGGCAGTACGGCGATTGAGTTGCACGTCGACCTTGAGTTCCTTCAGACGCGTGCCGAAGTAGCGCAGGGTTTCGCCGAACTCTTCCTTGCCCGGAATGCGCCGCGCCAGGTTGAACTGGCCGCCGATTTCGGCTGCGGAATCGAACAGGCTGACGCGGTGGCCGCGCTCGGCCAGTTGCGTTGCGGCGGCGAGTCCGGCCGGGCCGGCGCCGACCACGGCGACGCGCTTCGGCGCGGCGGTCGGCTCGACGGTGACGTCGAGTTCGTGGCAGGCGAAGGGATTGACCAGGCAGGAACACAGCTGGCGCGAGAAGATGTGGTCGAGGCAGGCCTGATTGCAGGCGATGCAGGTGTTGATCGCATCGGCGCGGCCGGCGGCGGCCTTATTGACGAACTCGGCGTCGGCGAGGAAGGGCCGTGCCATCGAGACCATGTCGGCGTCGCCGCGGGCGATGACGTCTTCGGCGACCTGCGGGTCGTTGATGCGGTTGGTGGTGATCAGCGGAATTTTCACCTGCCCCATCATGCGTCGGGTGACCCAGGTGTAGGCCGCGCGCGGCACGCTGGTCATGATGGTCGGGATGCGCGCCTCGTGCCAGCCGACGCCGGTGTTGATGATCGTGGCGCCGGCCTTTTCGACTTCCTTCGCCATGGCGACGACTTCGTCCCAGGTGCTGCCGCCCTCGACCAGGTCGAGCATCGAGAGACGGAAGATGATGATGAAATTGGTGCCGACCCGGGCGCGCACGGCGCGGATCACTTCGAGGCCGAAGCGCATGCGGTTTTCCAGGCTGCCGCCCCAGCGGTCGTCGCGGTGGTTGGTCTGCGGCGCGAGGAATTCGTTGATCAGGTAGCCCTCCGAGCCCATGATCTCGACCCCGTCGTAGCCGGCGAACTGGCACATCGCCGCGCACTGCGCGTAGTCGGCGATGGTCTTGAGGATTTCCTCCTCGGTGAGGGGGTGCGGCGTCGACGGATTGATCGGCGCCTTCAGCGCGGACGGGGCCACGGGGCGCTTGGTGTAGGCATAGCGCCCGGTGTGCAGGATCTGCACGCAGATCTTGCCGCCGTTGGCATGCACCGCCTCGGTGATGACGCGGTGCTTGGCGGCTTCGACCTCGTTGTCGAGGATCGAGGCGCCCTGCATGACGATGCTGTCCTGGTTGGGGGCGAAGCCGCCGGTGACGATGAGGCCGACGCCGCCCCTGGCGCGTGCGGCATAGAAGGCCGCCATGCGGTCATGGCTGTTGCCGATGTCTTCCAGGCCGGTGTGCATCGAGCCCATCAGGAC
>DAIOGL010000043.1:0-7571 GCA_036745235.1 Sulfuritalea sp. | reverse complement strand
TATTGCAGGGCGCGCTGGCGGTCCAGCGCGCCTGAAAAATCCCGGGTTTCGATCACGCGATAGCACGTCAGCCGGTTGGCGTGGGCCGCCCGATGGTGTTCGAGCTCCGGAATCAGGGTCTCGGCATTGCCGAAAGCCGCGCCGCGCAGTTTGACCATGAGGATGTCGCGCACGCCTTCCGGCTCGGTCGGCTCCGCGAGCCAGCGCGACAGTTCGGCGCGGCCTGCCGCAGTGACCGAGTGCTCCTTGCGATCCGGGGCCGCCTCGCCGGTCTGTACCTCGGCAGCAACCCAGCCGGCCTCCTCCATGCGCGCCAGCACGCGGTAGATCTGCTGATGCGTGGCGTGCCAGAAATAACCGATCGAGCGCTCGAAACGGCGCGCCAGTTCATAACCGGAACTGGGCTTTTCGAGAAGGGAAACCAGCAGGGCATGGTCGAGCGACATCGACGCAAGATACTATGCAACGAGTTGCAATGCAAGTTGTTGCATAGGGCTGAGGCGTTCAGGAATTGTTGCGCCACGGTGGGTGCCGGCGGCATATAGCTGGGATGCCGTTCCGCGAGGGGCGGGAATAAAAAAGCCGGCCCGCATTGCGGGCCGGCTTTTGATGCGAGACCAGCGAATTACTTGGCCTTGGCGTCTGCTTCGCACTTCTTCATGAAGGCGGCCTTGGCGGCGCCGGCGAGCGGCTTGCCTTCCTTGCTGACGGCCTTTTCCGCGCAACCCGACTTGCCCGCTTCTGCAGGCTTGCCGGCTCCCTGGCACTTCTTCATGAAAGCGGCCTTCGCGGCGCCATGCAGGGGCTTGCCATCCTTGCCGACTGCCTTGGCTTCGCAGTCATTGGCGGCTGGGGCGGGCTTGGCGGCTTCGGCAGCCTTTGCCGGCTCGGCGGCCTTGGCCGGTGTTGCGGGCTTGGCGGCTTCTGCCTTGGCCGGGGCGGCTGCGGGCGATGCAGCCTTGGCAGGGGCTGCAGGAGCCTGCGCCAGTGCCACGCTGGCAGCGAAGAGGGCGGATACGGCAACGGCAATCAGCTTGTGCATGGTGAGTCTCCTTGGTTTATGGCCGGCGAAACGCCGTCCTTCTCTAACGCGGCCGGGCTGGCCTAGTTGACCGGTTCGTCGCCGGAGTCGGCCCGCAGGGCCGCTTCCTGGCGATTGACGAATTCCTGCATGCTGTCGATACCGCGCAGTTTCAGCACCGTGGCGCGCACCGCGGCTTCGAGCAGAACGGCCAGGTTGCGGCCGGCGGCGACCGGTATGGTGACGCGCCGGATCGGCACACCGAGGATGGTTTCGTTTTGCGCATCGAGCGGCAGGCGGGCGGCGTCGGGCACTCCCGGCGTCGGCTTTTGCAGATGCACGATGAGCTTGAGGCGCATCTTGCGCCGGCAGGCGGTTTCGCCGAAAACGGTGCGGATGTTGAGCAGTCCCAACCCCCGCACCTCGAGGAAGTCCTTGAGCAGTTCCGGGCAGCGCCCTTCGAGCGTGTCCGAGCCGATGCGCGACACGTCGACCACGTCATCGGCGACCAGGCCGTGCCCGCGCGAAATCAGCTCGAGGCCGAGTTCGCTCTTGCCGACGCCGGAGTCGCCGGTAATCAGCACGCCCATGCCCAGCACGTCCATGAAGACCCCGTGCAGCGTCCCGGTCTCGGCCAGTTGCCGCGAGACGAAGGCGCGCAGTGTATCGATGACGAAGGCCGACGACAGCGGTGTTTGCAGCAGCGGCGTGCCCGAGGCCTCGCAGCCCTTGCGCACGCCGTCGGCGATCTCGCAGCCGTCAGCGACGATGATTGCGGGCGGCCGCGCGTTGTAGATTTCCTGCATGTGATGCGCGACTTTTTCGGGCGCATGGCGGGTCGCCCAGGCGACTTCGGGCGCACCGATCACCTGCAGGCGTTCAGGATGCATCAGGTTGAGGTGGCCGATCAGGTCCGCGGGCGAGACCACGTGTTCGGTAGTGCAGATCGCCCGCGTCATCGCGCCGCTGACCCAGGTGAGCTGGAGCCGCTCGCGGTTGCGCTCGAACAGTTGGGAGACGACTAGCTGGCGTGCCAATTGGCGAAGAGACTATGCAGCGCTGCGGCGTCCGGAGCGGCGGCGAGCTGTTCGCGGAAGGCCCGGTCGGAGAACATCTGCGCCAGTTCGGAGAGCAACTGCAGATGATGTTCGTTGGCGGCTTCGGGCACCAGCAGGACAAAAATGAGCCCGACCAGCTTGCCGTCGGGCGCGTCGAACTGCACCGGCGACTCGAGGCGGACAAACGCGCCGACCGGTGCCTTGAGACCCTTGATGCGGCCATGGGGAATCGCGATGCCCTGGCCGAGGCCGGTCGAGCCGAGCTTCTCGCGCGCGAACAAAGCGTCGTAGACCTTGCTGCGGGCCACGCTCTGGTGGTTTTCGAAAAGAATTCCCGCCTGCTCGAACACGCGCTTCTTGCTGCTGGCGTCGAGATTGGCCACCACATTGTCGAGTGGCAGCAGGGCGGCGATGTGATTCATGATGGGAGTAAGCAAGTCTGCAAATGAGCGGAGGTTGCGGCGGCGCGCAGTATAACGCTAACGGGCCGCCGCCGCTCCAGGCTTGCGGAACGAGCCTATTCGGGCTGCGCGCGCTTGTCGTGGGTGTGGTCGGAGACCTTTTCCTTGTGCTTGACCACCTGCCGGTCGAGCTTGTCGGCCACCAGATCGATGGCGGCGTAGAGATCGGCGTCGATGGCATCGGCGAAAATATCCTTGCCCTTCACGTGAAGCGTCACTTCAGCCTTCTGCTGGAGTTTGTCGACCGACAGGATGACGTGCGAACTGGTTACCTGGTCGAAGTGCCGCAGCACGCGATCGAGTTTGCCCTTGACATATTCACGAATGGCCGGGGTAACTTCGATGTGGTGTCCAGTAATGTTGAGATTCATGATGTCTCCTTGTCAGAAGTATTTTCTCAGAGGGATTTCCTGAGGTTGACCGGCGGTATGCCGAGCAGTTCGCGGTACTTCGCTACCGTGCGACGTGCCACGACGATGCCCTGCTCGCCGAGGATTTCCGCAAGACGGGCGTCCGAGAGCGGCTTCTTGCCGTCCTCGGCACCGACCAATTGCTTGATCAGCGCCCGAATTGCGGTGGAGGAAGCCGCACCGCCGCTATCGGTGGCGACGTGGCTGCCAAAAAAGTATTTCAACTCGTAAATGCCGCGAGGACTGGCGAGATATTTCTGGGTCGTCACGCGCGAAATCGTCGATTCGTGAAGTTTGACCGTTTCTGCAATCTCGCGCAGCGTGAGTGGCCGCATGGCCACCTCGCCGTGGTCGAAAAATGCCCTTTGCCGATCGACGATCGCCTGCGATACGCGCAGGATGGTGTCGAAGCGCTGCTGCACGTTCTTGATCAGCCACTTGGCCTCCTGCAGCTGGCTCGCCAGCCCCGCCGAGGAGCCGCCACTGCCGCGGGCGCGATGCAGGATGTCGGCGTAGAGCCGGTTGATGCGCAAACGCGGCATCGCCTCGCGGTTGAGATTCACCACCCAGCGTCCCTGGGACTTCTTCACCGTGACGTCGGGCACCACGTAGCGCGTATCGATCGGCGCGTACTGTGCGCCGGGGCGCGGATTCAGCGAGCGGATCAGATTCTGCGCCACACGCAAGGCATCGTCGTCGCAGCCGAGGGACTTCTTTATGCGCGCAAAATCATGTGCCGCCAAATGGTCAAGATGATTGGCGACGATGGCCAATGCCAGGCTGCGGCACGCAGAGGCGGGCAGGCACTGCAACTGGAGCGACAAACATTCCTGCGCATTGCGCGCGCCGATCCCCGCCGGATCGAAGTTCTGCAAATGTGCCAAGGCGATGCGCAATTCCTCGAGCAAAGCCTCACGCCCTTCGTCGTCATCCGCGACCAGCAGATCGACCAATTCCTCGAGGGGCTGCGTCAGATAACCGTCTTCGCTCAGGGCTTCGATCAGAAAGCCCACCAATGCCCGCTCCCGGTCGGACAACTGGGTCATCGCCAGCTGGGTTCCCAGATGTTCGCGCAGGGAAGTCGAACTCGCCTGAATCTCGCCGCTGTCGAGGTCGTCATCGTTGGGATCGCGCTGGCCGTGGCTGCCGGAGAAATCCACACCCCAGCCTTCATCGTCGCTGTTTTTCGGCTCCTGGCGTTCGTCGCTTTCGCTGGAGGCCGTACTCTGCGGCGTTATCAATGCATCGCTTGCCCCCTCGCCACCGAAGCTGCCCGACGTGTCGGATTCCTCCAGCTCCAGCAACGGATTTTCCTGCAGCGCCTGATCGATCTCCGCGTTCAACTCCAGCGTCGACAATTGCAGCAACCTGATCGACTGCTGCAACTGAGGCGTCAGTGCCAAGTGCTGCGAAATCCTGAGCTGAAGCCCCTGCCTCATGACATTCATTACATTCTGAAATGCTCGCCAAGATAGACCCGGCGCACACTTTCATTATCGACTATCTCCGCCGGCTGTCCAGCGGCAAGAACTTCGCCCGCGTTGATGATCGTGGCGCGATCGCAGATGCCCAGGGTTTCGCGGACATTGTGATCGGTGATCAGGACGCCGATGCCGCTTTCCTTGAGATAGCGGATGATCTTCTGGATGTCGATCACGGCAATCGGGTCGACACCGGCAAAGGGTTCGTCGAGCAGGATGAAGCGCGGGCTGGTCGCCAGCGCGCGGGCTATCTCGACACGGCGGCGTTCGCCGCCGGAGAGCGACGCCGCGAGGCTGTCGCGGATGTGGGTGATGTGCAGTTCCTGCAACAGTGTTTCTTCGCGCTCGTCCATCGCGCTTTCGTCCAAGTCCTGCAGTTCCAGCACAGCACGCACGTTCTCGGACACCGTGAGCTTGCGGAACACCGAATTTTCCTGCGGCAGGTAGGACAGGCCCAGTTTGGCACGCTGGTGTATCGGCATATGGGTCAGGCGCAGGTGCTCGCTTCCGCTCTCGATGCGAATCTCGCCGCCGTCGGCGGCGACGAGACCGACGATCATGTAGAAGCAGGTGGTCTTGCCGGCGCCGTTGGGGCCGAGCAGACCCACGACTTCACCCGCCGCGAGTTCGAAGGAGACGTCGGTCACCACCGTCCGCGACTTGTACTTCTTGCGCAGATTGTGCGCCGAGAGCGTGGCGACGGGTGCAGTCATTCTTCGGCTGCTCCCATCGGGTCCTTGAGCAGTTTGCGGACGATATCGCCGGCAAATCCGCGGCTTTGGAGAAAGCGTGCCTGGCGCGCCCATTCCTTGGGATTGGCGGGCGCGGCGGAGAACTTCCGGCTCCATGCGGCGCGGGCGCGCTCGATCTCATCCGGCAGGTCGGCCTGCGCCAGTTGTTCGTCGATCATCTCGGGCGCCACGCCCCGCGTTTTCAGGGTGTGGCGCAGGCGCGAGGCGCCCAGGCGCGAGGCATTGCTGCGCAGATAGTTTTCTGCCGTCCGGTTGTCGGACTGCAATTGCGAGGCCTCCATGTCGGCCAGCACCGCGTCGATTTCCTCTTGCGTGCCGTGGCCGGCCAGCTTGCGCGCGAGTTCGGCGCGGGTGTGTTCGCGCCGGGCCAGCAGCTTGATCGCCTGCTGGCGCAGTTCATTCGACATGGTGTTCGCCGCGCCAGTCGCGGCAACTGCAGTTCGACAAGATGCGTGCCCTCGGCGGGTCGGAGCCGCGCCTAGCTGCCCTTCACCGGCTCTGCAGCGCCAAGAGCGGCGACGCCGACAGCCTCGCGCACCCTGTTCTCGATTTCCACGGCGAGTTCGGGATGTTCGCGCAGGAACTCGCGGGCGTTGTCCTTGCCTTGGCCGATCTTCTCGCCCTTGTAGGCATACCAGGCACCCGATTTTTCGACGATCTTGTGCTCGACGCCGAGTTCGACGATTTCGCCCTGACGCGAAATGCCTTCCCCGTAGAGGATGTCGAAATGCGCCTCGCGGAAGGGCGGCGCCACTTTGTTCTTGACCACTTTGACCTTGGTCTCGTTGCCGATGACCTCGTCGCCCTTCTTGATGGCGCCGGTGCGGCGGATGTCCATGCGCACCGAGGCGTAGAACTTCAGCGCGTTGCCGCCGGTGGTGGTTTCCGGATTGCCGAACATGACGCCGATCTTCATGCGGATCTGGTTGATGAAAATCACCAGCGTGTTGGTGCGCTTGATGTTGGCGGTGAGCTTGCGCAAGGCTTGCGACATCAGCCGTGCCTGCAGGCCGGGCAACTGGTCGCCCATTTCGCCTTCGATTTCGGCGCGCGGCGTCAGCGCCGCCACCGAGTCGATCACGATGCAGTCGACACCGCCGGAGCGCACCAGCATGTCGGTAATTTCGAGGCCCTGCTCACCCGTGTCGGGTTGCGAAATCAGCAGATCGGGAACGTTGACGCCGAGCTTTGCCGCATATCCGGGGTCGAGCGCATTTTCAGCATCGATGTAGGCCGCCACGCCGCCGGCTTTCTGGATTTCGGCCACGATGTGCAGGCACAGCGTTGTCTTGCCCGACGACTCCGGTCCATAGACCTCGACCACCCGTCCGCGCGGCAGGCCGCCTATGCCCAAGGCAATATCCAGCCCGAGCGAGCCGGTGGAAACGGTTTGAATGTCGTCGATGGCGAGGCCTTCGCCCATCTTCATGATGGAGCCCTTGCCGAACTGCTTCTCGATCTGGGCCAGGGCGGCCTGGAGTGCCTTGCTCTTGTTGTCGTCCATTGATTGCATCCTTCAGAAATTATTTCGATTATGGCATGGATGGCACAGTTTTTGCGCTGTGCGGCTTTGTCACTCGGCGTCGAGCCGCGTAAGCAAGCCGCGCAAGGCGTGAACCACTGCCTGGCGACGTACTGCCTCGCGGTCGCCGGCAAAAACCGCGGTTTCGCTTTCCGCGGGTTCGCCGATCCGACACCAGGCAAAGCATACGGTGCCCACTGGCTTACCAGGTGAGCCACCCGTCGGTCCCGCAATACCTGTAATAGACAATGCAATCAAGGCGTTGGAGTTTTTCAGCGCGCCTTCCGCCATCGCAGCGGCTGTTTCGGGGCTCACCGCGCCGCGCTCCTCGATGATTTCGTCGCGGACGCCGAGCAGTTCCGTCTTGGCTTCATTCGAGTAGGTGACGAAGCCGCGCTCGAACCACTCCGAGCTGCCGCTTGTGTGAGTGATCACTTGCGCCACCCAGCCTCCGGTGCATGATTCGGCGGTGGCGAGCAAGAGTCGGCGCTGACGACACGCCGAACCGACGGCCTCCGACAGGGCAACGAGGTCGGCGTCCATCAGAACGGCAAAAACGCTTTGAAAAGGGCGATGGTCAGCACCGTATAGCCGGCGGCAATGACGTCGTCCATCATCACGCCGAAGCCGTTCTTGATCTGCGTGTCGAAGAATCGGGCGGGCTCGGGCTTGATGATGTCGTAGAAGCGGAACCAGAGGAAGGCTGCCAGTTGCCAGAGCAATTCGGGCGGCGTGAACAGCAGCACGGCCCAGAACGGGACGATTTCGTCCCAGACGATGGCGCCGTGATCGACCACTCCGAGCGCGCGCCCGGTGATCTGGCAGGCCGCGACACCGACCGCGAAAGCCAGCAGCAGGAAAATCGC
>DAIOGL010000042.1:0-12866 GCA_036745235.1 Sulfuritalea sp. | reverse complement strand
TCGCCATTCTCTTCATCCTGTTCGATCTCGAAATCGCCTTCCTGTTTCCCTGGGCGGCGATCTTCAAGGAGATCGTCAATACCGACGCCGTGAAGATGTTCGGTTTCGTCGAGATGTTCGTCTTCATCGGTATCCTCGTCGTTGGCTACGTATATGCGTGGGCCAAGGGTGCGCTGGATTGGGAATGAAAATGATCAGGGATTACAGCGCATGAGCATCGAGGGCATTCTTCAGGAAGGCTTCGTCACCACGTCGCTGGACAAGATCATCAACTGGACGCGCACCGGTTCGATGTGGCCGATGACTTTCGGCCTCGCCTGCTGCGCCATCGAAATGATCCACACCGGCTGTTCGCGCTACGACCTCGACCGTTTCGGCATTGTTTTCCGACCCAGTCCGCGCCAGTCCGACGTGATGATCGTCGCCGGCACGCTGACCAACAAGATGGCGCCGGCCTTGCGCAAGGTCTATGACCAGATGGCCGAACCGCGCTGGGTACTCTCCATGGGGTCCTGCGCCAATGGTGGCGGCTACTACCACTACTCGTATTCCGTGGTGCGTGGTGTGGACCGCATAGTGCCCGTCGACGTCTATGTGCCGGGTTGCCCGCCAACGGCCGAGGCGCTGCTGTACGGCCTGATCCAGTTGCAGAGCAAGATCCGACGCACCACCACCATTGCCCGCTGATCAAAAACCTATTCCATGAGCGCCAAACTGGACCGCCTTGTACGCCAACTGAAGGAGAGCTTGGGTGATCGCGTCGGCGAACCGGTAATTGCGCTGGGCGAGGTGACCGTGGCGATCCCGGCAGAAGACTATCTCGAAGCCATGCGCCGGTTGCGTGACGATCCGGCCTTGCGCTTCGAGCAGTTGATGGATCTCAGCGGCATCGATTATTCGGAATACACCGGCTATCAGGGCAAGCGCTTCGCGGCTGTCAGTCAGTTGCTGTCGATCACCCATAACTGGCGCTTGCGCGTCAAGGTTTTCGCGCCGGACGATGATTTTCCCGTGGTGGCTTCCGTCATGGAGATATGGAACAGCGCCAACTGGTATGAACGCGAAGCCTTCGACCTGTTCGGCATCCATTTCGAAGGCCATGACGATCTGCGCCGCCTCCTGACCGATTACGGCTTCGTCGGCCATCCCTTCCGCAAGGACTTCCCGATTTCCGGTTACGTCGAAATGCGCTACGACCCCGAGCAGAAGCGCGTGATCTATCAGCCCGTGACCATCGAGCCACGCGAAGTCACGCCGCGCATCGTGCGCGAAGAAACTTACGCGAAAGGCGGCGGCCGTGGCTGACGTCAAGAACTACACCATCAACTTCGGCCCGCAGCATCCGGCTGCACACGGCGTCCTGCGTCTCGTGCTGGAACTGGATGGCGAGGTCATCGTGCGTGCCGACCCGCATATCGGCCTGCTGCATCGGGGCACCGAGAAGCTGGCCGAAACGCGTACCTGGCTGCAGACGCTGCCGTATCTCGACCGTCTCGATTACACCTCGATGCTGCCCAGCGAGCATGCTTACTGTCTTGCGCTGGAGCGGTTGCTGGGTGTCGCGGTGCCGATTCGGGCCCAGTACATCCGCGTCATGATCGACGAGATGGCGCGCATCCTGAACCATCTCCTCAGCATCGGCACCCACGCGCTCGATATCGGCGCAATGACGATGGTGCTCTACACTTTCCGCGAACGCGAGGATATCTTCGATGTCCTCGAGGCGGTGACCGGCATCCGCATGCATGGCGCCTACTATCGGCCCGGCGGCGTATATCGCGACCTGCCCGACCAGATGCCGAAGTATCAGGAAAACCGCTTCAAGAACGCGCAGACGGTGAAGGAACTCAACGAGGCGCGCAACGGTTCATTGCTGGATTTTCTCGAAGACTTCACCAAGCGTTTCCCGGTGTATCTGAGCGAATATCACACCCTGCTGACCGACAACCGGATATGGAAGCAGCGCACTGTCGGCATCGGTGTGATCAGCCCGGAGCGTGCCCTGCAGAAGGGCTTCAGCGGACCGATGCTGCGCGGCTCGGGCATCGAGTGGGATCTGCGCAAGAAGCAGCCCTACGAGGTCTATGACCGCATGGACTTCGATATCCCGGTGGGCGTCAATGGCGACACGTATGACCGCTATCTGGTGCGCATGGAAGAAATGTTCCAGTCCAACCGCATCATTCAGCAGTGCATCGACTGGCTGCGGAAGAATCCCGGCCCGGTGATCACGGACGATCACAAGGTGGCACCGCCGTCGCGGGCAAAGATGAAGGGCAGCATGGAAGAATTGATTCATCATTTCAAGCTGTTTTCCGAGGGCATGCATGTGCCGGCCGGAGAAGCCTACGCCGCAATCGAGCATCCCAAGGGCGAGATGGGTGTCTGGGCGGTATCGGATGGTGCCAACAAGCCTTATCGCATCAAGTTGCACACCGCAGGCATTCCGCATCTGGCGGGCGTCGATGAGCTGGTCCGGGGCCACATGCTGGCCGATGCGACTGCCGTCATCGGCACCATCGACCTGGTGCTTGGCGACGTGGACCGATAGACCGCCGCATGAACGAGCAAAACCATATGTTGAGCCCTGAGTCGCTGAAGAAGATCGATCGGGAAGTGGCCAAGTACCCGGCGGACCAGAAGCAGTCTGCCGTGATGGCGGCACTGGTCATCGCTCAAGACGAGAAGGGCTGGCTTTCCAAGGAAACCATCGCTGCCGTGGCCGGCTACCTCGGCATGCCGCCGATTGCCGCCTACGAGGTGGCGAGCTTCTACAACATGTACGACTTGCATCCGGTCGGCAAGTACAAGCTGACGGTATGCACCAACCTGCCCTGCGCCTTGTCCGGCGGCGTGCATGCCGCCGATTACGTCAAGGAAAAGCTCGGCATCGATTTCAACGAGACCACGCCGGACGGCAAATTCACCTTGAAGGAAGGTGAGTGCATGGGCGCTTGCGGCGATGCACCCGTGATGCTGGTGAACAACAAGCGGATGTGCAGTTTCATGCTGCCCGAACAGATCGACAAGCTGTTGGCGGAGTGCAAATAGGATGGCTCTGATCGACACCATCAATCCCCTGCTCACCACCGGATGGGCAAAGGGTGACGCCGGCTGGAGCCTCAAGGACTACGAGGCGCGCGGCGGCTACGCTCAGTTGAAGAGAGTCCTGGCCAGCAAGATGTCCCAGGACGACCTGATTGCCGAAGTCAAGAAATCAGTACTGCGCGGTCGCGGCGGCGCGGGCTTTCCGACGGGCCTCAAGTGGAGCTTCATGCCGAAGGCGGCGCCGGAGAAGTACGTCGTCTGCAACACCGACGAGGGCGAGCCCGGCACCTTCAAGGATCGTGACCTGATGCGGTTCGACCCGCATTCGGTGATCGAGGGCATGATCATCGCCGGTTATGCTGTCGGCGCCAAGCGCGGCTACAACTACATTCACGGCGAGATCTTCGACATGTACCAGCGTTTCGAGGAAGCGCTGGACCAAGCGCGTGCCGCCGGCTACCTGGGCAACAACATTCTCGGCTCCGACTTCAGCTTCGATCTGTTCGCGCACCACGGCTGGGGCGCGTACATCTGCGGCGAGGAGACCGGCCTGCTCGAGTCCATCGAGGGCAAGAAGGGGCAGCCTCGCTACAAGCCTCCCTTCCCGGCGAACTTCGGCCTGTACGGCAAGCCGACCACGATCAACAACACCGAAACCTTCGCGGCCATTCCGTTTATTCTCGGCATGGGCGGCGAGGCCTACCTCAATCTGGGCAAGCCCAACAACGGCGGCACCAAGCTGTTTTCCGTATCCGGGCATGTCAATCGTCCTGGCAACTACGAGGTGCCGATGGGCACGCCGTTCGCCAAGCTGCTGGAAATGGCCGGCGGCATGCGTGGCGGGCGCAAGCTCAAGGCCGTAATTCCCGGCGGCTCCTCCGCTCCGGTGCTGCCGGCGGACGTGATGATGGAATGCACCCTGGATTACGATTCCATCGCCAAGGCGGGCTCCATGCTCGGTTCCGGTGCGGTGATCGTGATGGACGAGACGGTGTGCATGGTCAAGGCGCTGGAGCGTCTGTCCTACTTCTATTTCGAAGAGTCCTGCGGTCAATGCACGCCCTGCCGCGAGGGCAGCGGCTGGCTGTATCGCGTCGTGCATCGCATCGAGCACGGCCAGGGCCGTCCCGAGGATCTCGATTTGCTGAACCGCGTCACCGACAACATGATGGGCAAGACCATCTGCGCGCTGGCCGATGCCGCCGCTTTCCCGGTGCGCAGCTTCATCAAGCATTTCAAGAGCGAATTCGAATACCACATCGAGAACAAGAAGTGTCTCGTCGATCCCGAAGTGCAGCGCGCGGGTAGCGGCTTCTTCAAGGTAGGGGCAGCGTAATGGTCGAGATCGAAATCGACGGCAAGACGCTGCAGGTCGCGGACGGCAGCACCATCATCGAGGCGGCCCATCAGCTGGGCACCTACATTCCGCACTTCTGCTATCACAAGAAGCTGTCCATCGCGGCCAATTGCCGGATGTGCCTGGTGCAGGTGGAAAAGGCGCCGAAGCCGATGCCGGCCTGCGCCACGCCGGTGACCAACGGCATGAAGGTGTTCACGCATTCCGAGCTTGCCGTCAAGGCACAGAAGGGCGTGATGGAATTCCTGCTGATCAACCATCCGCTGGATTGCCCGATCTGCGATCAGGGCGGCGAGTGCCAGTTGCAGGATCTCGCGGTCGGCTACGGCGAGTCCGCCTCGCAGTACCAGGAGGAAAAGCGCGTCGTTCCCGACAAGGATCTCGGTCCGCTGGTGTCGACCGACATGACCCGCTGCATCAACTGCACGCGCTGCATCCGCTTCACGGCGGAGATCGCCGGCTTCATGGAGCTCGGCCAGTCCTTCCGCGGCGAGCGTGCCGAAGTCATGCCCTTTATCGGCAAGACGGTGGATACCGAACTCTCCGGCAACATCATTGACCTGTGCCCGGTCGGCGCGCTGACCTCCAAGCCCTTCCGTTTCTCCGCACGCACCTGGGAACTGTCCCGGCGCAAGTCGGTGAGTCCGCATGACGGCCTGGGCAGCAACCTGATCGTGCAGACCAAGCACGACAAGGTGATGCGCGTGCTGCCGCTGGAAAACGAAGACATCAACGAATGCTGGCTGACGGACAAGGAGCGCTTCTCCTATCAAGGGCTGAACTCGGTCGAGCGGCTGACCAAGCCGATGGTGAAGCAGGGCGGGGAATGGAAAGAGGTCGACTGGAACGTCGCCCTCGACTACGCCTCCCACGCTCTGCGTGACGTCGCCAAGACTCACGGCGGCGCGGCAATCGGCGGCCTGCTGAGCCCGCATGCGACGCTGGAAGAAATGCATCTGACGCAGAAACTGCTGCGCGGTCTGGGTAGCGAGAACATAGACTTCCGTCTGCGCCAGAGCGATTTCTCGGCCGATGGCAAGCGCAAGGGCGCACCGTGGCTCGGCATGAATATCGCCGATATCGGCCGTCTCGATCGCGTGCTGGTCGTCGGCTCCTTCCTGCGCAAGGATCATCCGCTGATCGCCCAGCGCCTGCGCCAGTCGGCCAAGCGCGGTGCGCAGATCAGCATCCTGCACAGTGCGGACGACGACCTCCTGATCAAACTGGCGGCGCGTGCGATTGCCGCGCCCTCGCAACTGCCTGCCGTGCTGGCCCAGATCGTCAAGGCGGTTTGTCAGCTCAAGGGTACCGCCGCGGATGCTGCACTGGCGGGCGTCGCCGTGTCGGCGGAAGCTCAGGCGATCGCCCAGAGTCTCGTATCGGGAAGCAACAGCGGCATCCTGCTCGGCAACTTTGCTCAGCAGCATCCGCAGGCGACGACGTTGCATGCGCTCGGCCGCCAGTTGGCGTCTGCATTGGGCGGCAGCTTCGGCTTCCTCGGCGAGGCGGCCAACAGCGTCGGTGGCTACGTGGCCAAGGCAGTGCCTGGCGCTGCCGGAATGAACGCCGCTGCGATGCTTAAAGATCCGCGCCAGGCCTATGTGGTCGTCGGCGCCGAGCCGGAACTCGACTGCGCCGATGGCGCCCAGGCCCTGGCGAGTTTGACCAAGGCGGCGGCCGTCGTGGTCCTCAGCTCCTTCAAGTCGCAGGCGATGCTCGACTATGCCGCCGTGCTGCTGCCGGTTTCGCCATTCTCCGAAACCTCGGGCACTTTCGTCAATACCGAAGGCCGCGTGCAGAGTTTCTACGCCGCGGCCAAACCGCTCGGCGAGACCCGGCCGGCATGGAAGGTCTTGCGCGTGCTGGGCAATCTGCTCGACCTGAACGGATTCGCCTTCAACAGCAGCGAGGAAGTGCGTACCGAAGCACTGGGCGGTCAGCCTGAGTTTGTCTCCGGTCTGGACAACGGCATCGACGGCGTCACGCTGAACCTTGCCGTAGCGCCCCACGGCCTCGAGCGGGTCGCCGACGTGCCGATTCACTTTGCCGATCCCCTGGTGCGCCGCGCTCCGGCCCTGCAGCAGGCGGCCGACTCGGCAGCACCGACCGTACGCATGAATGCGGCGACACTGGCGAAGTGCGGCCTTGCCTCGGGAGACAAGGTGAAAGTCGGCGCTGGCGGGACGGCGACCGCGACTCTTCCGGCGCAACTCGACGCCGGGTTGCCCGATGGGGTGGTGCGCATTGCCGCCGCTCACGCCGATACTGTCGCGCTGGGTGCGATGTCCTCCGCCCTGACTGTGGAGAAGGCATGATGGAAGCCACCGTTCTGCCCTTCGTCGAAAGCGTGCTCGGCCCCCTGTGGCCGACGATCAAGCCGGTCTGGCCGCTGCTCTGGACCCTGGTCAAGATTGTCCTGATCCTGGCGCCGCTGCTGCTGTCGGTTGCCTACCTGACCTTCTGGGAACGCAAGGTCATCGGCTGGATGCAGGTTCGCATCGGACCCAACCGCGTCGGCCCGTGGGGTTTGTTGCAGCCGATCGCCGACGGTCTGAAATTGTTCTTGAAGGAAGTACTGTTCCCGACCGCGGCAGACAAGAAACTCTTTGTGCTCGGCCCCATCATGGCCATCGCGCCGGCGCTGGCCGCCTGGGCGGTGATTCCCTTTTCCCCGGGCTGGGTGCTGGCCAACGTCGATGCGGGCGTGCTGTATCTGCTGGCCATCAGCTCGGTCGGCGTCTACGGAATCATCGTCGCGGGCTGGGCGTCGAATTCCAAGTATCCGTTCTTCGGCGCCATGCGCGCCTCGGCGCAGATGATCTCCTACGAGGTCTCGATGGGTCTCGGCCTGATCACCGTGCTGATGGTGTCGAACAGCCTCAACCTGACCGACATCGTTAGCGCCCAGAGCAAGGGCCAGTTTGCCGGTTACGGGCTCGGCGTGTTTTCCTGGAACTGGTTGCCGCTGCTGCCGATGTTCGCGGTCTACCTGATTTCCGGCGTGGCCGAAACCAATCGCGCTCCGTTCGACGTGGTCGAAGGCGAATCGGAAATTGTCGCCGGCCACATGGTCGAATACTCGGGCATGGCGTTCGCGATGTTCTTCCTTGCCGAATACGCCAACATGATCCTGATTTCGGCGATGACCTCGATCTTCTTCCTCGGCGGCTGGCTGTCGCCGATCGGGGCGCTGCCAAACGGATTCCACTGGATGGCGTTCAAGATGGCTGCGATCCTGTTCTTCTTCCTCTGGATTCGGGCCACCTTCCCGCGCTATCGCTATGACCAGATCATGCGGCTGGGCTGGAAGGTGTTTGTGCCGCTCACGCTGGTCTGGATCCTGGTGATCGGCGTCTGGATGATGTCGCCGCTGACTATCTGGAAATAGGGCCGAGAGAGATCATCATGGGTGCAAAAGATTTCATTGGTAGCCTGTTCCTCAAGGAACTGTTCAAGGGCATGGCGGTGACCGGCCGCTACATGTTCGCGCGCAAGATCACCATCCAGTATCCGGAAGAGAAGACGCCGCAAAGCAACCGTTTCCGCGGACTGCATGCGCTGCGGCGCTATCCCAACGGCGAGGAACGCTGCATTGCCTGCAAGCTGTGCGAGGCGGTATGCCCGGCGCTGGCGATCACCATCGAGTCGGCGGAGCGCACCGACGCGAATGGGCAAACCTCGCGCCGCACCACGCGCTACGACATCGATCTGACCAAGTGCATCTTCTGCGGTTTCTGCGAGGAGGCCTGCCCGGTCGACGCCATTGTCCAGACGCGCATCTTCGAATACCACGGTGAGGCGCGCGGCGACCTTTACTACACGAAGCAGATGCTGCTGGCCGTGGGCGACCGCAACGAAGCGCAGATCGCCGCCGATCGCGCTCAGGACGCCCCTTACCGCTAATGCCACGCTAATCCAGCCATGGAATTCAAGACCATCCTCTTCTACATCTTTTCCACGATCACGGTGGTGGCCGCCCTGCGCGTGATCACGGCGCGCAATCCGGTGCACGCCGCGCTGTTCCTGGTGCTGGCCTTCTTCAACATGGCGGGGCTGTGGATGCTGCTGCAGGCCGAGTTCCTGGCCCTCGCGCTGATCATGGTCTATGTCGGTGCCGTGATGGTGCTCTTCCTGTTCGTCGTGATGATGCTCGACATCAATATCGAGCGCGTGCGCCAGGGATTCTGGAACAATCTGCCGCTGGGTGCGCTGGTCGGCCTGCTGATGGTGGGCGAAATGGCAGTGGTTCTCTCCGGCCGCTACTTCGGCCTGGCCCACCTGCCGCCGCAGAACATGCCGGCGAACTACAGCAACACCAAGGAACTGGCGCGCCTGCTCTATACCGATTACGCCTATCCCTTCGAAATCGCGTCGGTCATTCTGCTGGTCGCCATCGTCGCCGCCGTCATGCTCACCCTGCGCGGGCGCAAGGACAACAAGGCCATGCATTCGTCCGACCAGATTGCCGTCAAGGCCAAGGACCGCATGAGGCTGGTCAAGATGTCGCCTGAAGTCGAACTTCCCGCTGCCGCGGCGAAGGAGGGGGAATAGGCATGGTTCCGCTTTCATACTACCTGATACTCGCCGCGATCCTGTTCGCGATCAGCATCGTCGGCATCTTCCTCAACCGGAAGAACCTGATCGTGTTGCTGATGGCCATCGAACTGATGCTGATGGCGGTGAATCTGAATTTTGTCGCCTTCTCGCACTATCTCAATGACCTCTCGGGCCAACTCTTCGTCTTTTTCATCCTCGTCGTTGCAGCCGCCGAATCGGGCATCGGTCTCGCCATTCTGGTGGTGCTGTTCCGCAACCTGTCCTCGATCGATGTCGAAGACCTCGACACTCTGAAGGGCTAGCGGGAATGAAGACACTCTACTTGCTGGTTCCCCTGGCTCCGCTGGCCGGCGCCATCCTGGCCGGCTTCTTCGGCAAGATCCTCGGCCGCACCGGTTCGCATGTGGTCACAATCCTCGGCGTTGCGATTTCCTTCGCCCTGTCGGTGCTGATCTACCAGGACGTGCAGGCCGGCCATCTGTTCAACGGCGCCGTCTATACCTGGATGCAATCGGGCGGGCTCAAGCTCCAGGTCGGCTTCCTGATCGATCCGCTGACCGTCACCATGATGCTGGTGGTCAACTTCGTCTCCCTCATGGTTCACGTGTACACCATCGGCTACATGGCGGACGACCCCGGCTACCAGCGCTTCTTCAGCTACATCTCGCTGTTTACCTTCTCCATGCTGATGCTGGTGATGTCGAACAACTTCGTTCAGCTGTTCTTCGGTTGGGAAGCGGTGGGGCTGGTTTCGTATCTGCTGATCGGCTTCTGGTACACGCGGCCGACGGCGATCTATGCCAACCTCAAGGCCTTCCTGGTCAACCGCGTCGGCGACTTCGGCTTCCTGCTCGGCATCGGCCTGATTGCCGCCTATGCCGGCAGCCTCGATTATGCGGAAGTGTTTGCCAAGAGGAACGAGCTGGCGACGATCACCGAAGCCGTCACGGGCTGGCCGCTGATCACCGCCGTCTGCATCTGCCTGTTCATCGGCGCCATGGGCAAGTCGGCGCAGTTCCCGCTGCATGTCTGGCTGCCCGACTCGATGGAAGGCCCGACCCCGATCTCCGCGCTGATCCACGCCGCGACCATGGTCACGGCCGGTATCTTCATGGTGTCGCGCATGTCGCCGCTCTTCGAACTGTCCGACACGGCACTGTCCTTCGTCATCGTCATCGGCGCCATCACCACGCTGTTCATGGCGCTGATCGCCATCGTGCAGACCGACATCAAGCGCGTCGTCGCCTACTCGACCCTATCGCAGCTCGGCTACATGACCATGGCGCTCGGCGCTTCGGCCTATTCGGTAGCGATCTTCCACCTCATGACGCATGCCTTCTTCAAGGCGGTGCTCTTCCTCGGCGCCGGCTCGGTGATCATCGCCATGCACCACGAGCAGGACATGCGGCGCATGGGCGGACTGCGCAAGTACCTGCCGATCACTTATGCGACGATGCTGATCGGCGCCTTCGCGAACGCGGGCCTGCCGCCCTTCGCCGGTTTCTTCTCCAAGGATTCGATCATCGAGGCCGTGCATCTGGCCCAGGTGCCGGGCGCCGGCTTTGCGTATTTCTGCGCGCTGGCGGCGGTCTTCGTCGGTGGACTGTATTCCTTCCGCCTGATCTTCTTTACCTTCCACGGCAAGGAGCGCTTCCGTGAGGCCGCGCATGACGCCCATGGCCACGATGCGCACGCGGATAGCCATGGCGACCATGGCCATCACGGCTCCGCCGAGCCGCACGAGTCGCCCAAGGTCGTCACCGTGCCGCTGATTCTGCTGTCGATTCCCGCAATCGCTTCCGGCTGGCTGATCGGCACCATTCTTTACGGCAAATGGTTCGGCGATGCGATCCATATCGGCGAAGCCCACAAGGGCGTCGAGAAAATGGCCGAGGAGTTCCACGGCGTGCTCGGCATGATGATGCACGGCGTGACGACGCTGCCGTTCTGGCTGGCAATTTCCGGTGCGGCCACGGCATGGTTCCTCTACATCGTGCGTCCCGACCTGCCGGCGGTGATCAAGAAGAAATCGGGCGTGCTGGCCACGATCCTCGAAGAGAAATACGGTTTCGACAGGTTCAACGACTGGTTCTTCGCCGGCGGCGCGCGCCTGATCGGCCGCGGCCTGTGGAAGGGCGGCGACCAGGTGCTGATCGACGGCGTGATGGTGAACGGTTCGGCCGGCGCCGTCGGCTGGATATCGGGGCTAGTTCGCCTGTTCCAGACCGGCCGCATCTACCAGTACGCTTTCAGCATGATCTTCGGCGTGTTCGCGCTGCTGACACTTTGGTTCAACAGGGCCTGAGTGCAAGAGCGCCCTCATGCACACCGGCCTGATGGAATGAATATCCGATGAATTCGCAACTCCTGAGTCTAGCAATCTGGGTCCCGATCCTCGGCGCCGTGCCGGTTTTCTGGATCGGCTCCGAGCGCCGCACGCTGGTGCGCTGGCTGTCGCTGGCGGTTGCCGTCGCGGGCTTCCTGGTCACCATCCCGCTCTACACCGGCTTCGACGTGACGCAAAGCGGCATGCAGTTCGTCGAGCAGGCGCCCTGGATCACGCGCTTCAATACCCAGTACCTGCTCGGGGTTGACGGCATCTCGATGCCTTTCATCCTGCTCAACAGCCTGATCACCGTGCTGGTGGTGCTGGCCGGCTGGGAAGTTATCGAAGACAAGCAGGCCCAGTACATGGGCGCCTTCCTGATCATGTCAGGCCTCATGAACGGCATTTTCAGCGCGCTCGACGGCGTGTTGTTCTATGTCTTCTTCGAGGCCTCGCTGATCCCGATGTACATCATCATCGGCGCCTGGGGGGGGCCAAACCGGGTCTATGCGGCCTTCAAGTTCTTCCTCTACACGCTGCTCGGCTCGCTGCTGATGCTGGTTGCCCTGATCTGGCTGTTCCTCGAGTCCGGCGGCAGTTTCAACATCCTCGACTGGCACCAGCTGCGCATCGGCATGGCGCCGCAGATCCTGATCTTCATCGCCTTCCTCGTTTCGTTCGCGGTGAAGGTGCCGATGTGGCCGGTGCACACATGGCTGCCCGACGCCCACGTCGAGGCGCCCACCGGCGGCTCGGTGGTGCTTGCCGCGATCGCCCTGAAGCTCGGCGCCTACGGCTTCGTGCGGTTTTCGCTGCCCATCGTGCCCGATGCCAGCCACCATCTGGCGCCGCTGATCATCGCCCTGTCGCTGATCGCGGTGATCTACATCGGCTTCGTGGCGCTGGTGCAGACCGACATGAAGAAGCTGATTGCCTATTCGTCGATCTCGCACATGGGTTTCGTCACCCTGGGCTTCTTCATCTTCAACCAGATCGGCGTCGAGGGCGCACTGGTGCAGATGATTTCCCACGGCTTCGTTTCGGCGGCGATGTTCCTCTGCGTCGGCGTCATGTACGACCGCATGCATTCGCGCATGATCGCGGACTACGGCGGCGTGGTGAATACCATGCCCAAGTTCGCCGCGCTGTTCGTCTTCTTTTCGATGGCCAATTCCGGATTGCCGGCCACCTCCGGTTTCGTCGGCGAGTTCATGGTGATTCTGGGCGCGATCAAGTTCAATTTCTGGGTCGGCTTCGCGGCCGCCACGACACTGATTCTCGGTGCTGCCTACACCCTGTGGATGGTCAAGCGCGTGGTCTTCGGCGCGGTCGGCAACGCCCACGTGGCCGAACTCAAGGACATCGGCAGTCGCGAGTTCCTGGTGCTCGGCCTGCTGGCCGTCTGCGTGCTGGCCATGGGTCTGTATCCCTTCCCCTTCACCGAAGTGATGCATGCCTCGGTGGATAACCTGCTCAAGCACGTTGCGGTGAGCAAACTCTAATGCACATACGGCACACGACCCGAGAGACACGAGAGAAGCGATGCTGAATAATTTCGTGATGCCCGACCTGTACCCG
>DAIOGL010000041.1:10834-12952 GCA_036745235.1 Sulfuritalea sp. | reverse complement strand
CCTGACGACGCAGATGAAGTCGGTCGGCGAGGTCATGGCGATCGGCCGCAGCTTTCAGGAATCGCTGCAGAAGGCCCTGCGGGGACTTGAAGTCAGCGTCTACGGTTTCGACGAAATCGAAGCCGACCGCGAGGAAATCAATCGCGAACTGGCCAGCCCCGGTCCGCAGCGCATCTGGTATGTCGCGCAGGCCTTCCGCGAGGGTTACACGCTGCAGGAGGTGTTCGATCTGACCAAGATCGATCCATGGTTCCTGGTGCAGATCGAAGACATCATCATCACCGAAGGCTGGATGCGTTCGCAGAATCTGGCCGACCTCGATACCGTCACTCTGCGAAATCTCAAGCGCAAGGGCTTTTCGGACCGCCGCATCGGCACCCTGGTCAACGCGAGTCACGATCCGGCAGCGGGCGCCAGCGGCGAAACGGCAGTTCGCGAGCGGCGCCACGCCCTCGGCGTGCGCCCGGTGTACAAGCGTGTCGACACGTGTGCCGGAGAGTTTTCGACGTCGACTGCCTACATGTATTCGACCTACGAGGAAGAGTGCGAATCACGGCCGACCGCGAAGAAGAAGATCATGGTGCTGGGCGGAGGTCCCAACCGGATTGGTCAGGGCATCGAATTCGACTACTGCTGCGTGCATGCGGCGCTGGCGATGCGCGAAGACGGCTATGAGACCATCATGGTCAACTGCAATCCGGAGACGGTGTCCACCGACTACGACACGTCCGATCGCCTGTATTTCGAACCGGTGACCCTGGAGGACATCCTCGAAATCGTCCATGTCGAGCAGCCTGCCGGCGTCATCGTGCAATTCGGCGGCCAGACACCGCTCAAACGTGCCCGCGAACTCGAAGCGAACGGCGTGCCGATCATCGGCACCAGCCCCGACATGATCGACGCCGCCGAGGACCGCGAGCGCTTCCAGAAACTGCTGCACGACCTGGGCCTGAAGCAGCCGCCGAACCGTACGGCGCGCACCGAACCGGACGCGATCCGCCTCGCGGCCGAGATCGGTTATCCGCTGGTGGTGCGGCCTTCCTATGTGCTGGGCGGCCGCGCCATGGAAATCGTCCATGAGCAGAAGGATCTCGAGCGCTACATGCGCGATGCGATCAAGGTCTCCTTCGCTTCGCCGGTGCTGCTCGACCGCTTCCTCAACGACGCCACCGAGGTCGATGTCGATGCCCTGTGCGACGGCACTCAGGTGCTGATAGGCGGCATCATGGAGCACATCGAGCAGGCGGGCGTGCATTCGGGCGACTCCGCCTGTTCGCTGCCGCCGTTTTCCCTCTCTCAGGAGATCCAGAACGAGCTGCGCCGCCAGACCGAGATGATGGCCAAGGGTCTCAACGTCGTCGGTTTGATGAACGTGCAGTTCGCCATTCAGGGGCGGGGCGACGATGCGGTGGTCTACGTGCTCGAAGTCAATCCGCGCGCCTCGCGCACGGTGCCCTTCGTCTCGAAGGCCACCAGCCTGCCGCTGGCGAAGATCGCCGCGCGCTGCATGGCGGGGCGCAGCCTGGCCGATCAGGGCGTAACCCGCGAAATCGTTCCGCCTTATTTCTCGGTCAAGGAAGCGGTTTTTCCCTTCATCAAGTTCCCCGGTGTCGATACCATCCTCGGTCCCGAGATGAAGTCGACCGGCGAGGTGATGGGCGTCGGACGCAGCTTCGGCGAAGCCTTCGTCAAGTCGCAGTTGGCTGCCGGCACCCGGCTGCCGACATCCGGCAAGGTGTTCATCAGCGTCAAGCCGGCCGACCGGTCGAAGGCCGTCGATGTCGCGCGCGAACTGCACGAACTTGGCTTTTCCCTTGTCGCGACGAGGGGCACCGGGGGCGCCATCGGCGCCGCGGGGATCCCGGTGGATATCGTGAACAAGGTCACCGAGGGCCGCCCGCACATCGTCGATATGATCAAGAATGGCGAGATTGTCCTCATTGTGAATACCGTGGAAGAAAAACGCACCGCGATTGCTGACTCACGCTCCATCCGCACTTCCGCACTGGGTGCCAAGGTGACGCTGTTTACCACCGTCGAGGGTGGTCGTGCCGCCTGTGCCGGCATGCGTCACGCCGGCCTCGAAACCTATTCCCTGCAGGCCTTGCACTCCGAGCT
>DAIOGL010000041.1:5073-10734 GCA_036745235.1 Sulfuritalea sp. | reverse complement strand
GCATGAGCGGAAAATTTCCAATTACCCTGCGCGGGGCCGAATTGCTGCGGAAGGAGTTGCAGCGACTGAAGACGGTCGACCGGCCCACCGTGATCGCGGCGATCGCCGAGGCGCGCTCGCACGGCGACTTGTCGGAGAATGCCGAGTACGATGCCGCCAAGGAACGTCAGGGCTTCATCGAAGGCCGCATCAAGGAAGTCGAGGGCAAGCTGGGCAACGCGCAGATCATCGATCCCGCGTCGCTGGACGCCGATGGCCGCGTCGTGTTCGGCTCCACGGTCGAGCTCGAAGACCTCGACAGCGGCGGCACCGTGACATACCAGATCGTCGGTGACGACGAAGCCGACATCAAGTCCGGCATGCTTTCGCTGAATTCTCCGGTGGCGCGCGCGCTGATCGGCAAGTTTGCCGGCGACGTTGCCG
Source organism: Sulfuritalea sp. (assembly GCA_036745235.1). Lineage (GTDB taxonomy): Bacteria > Pseudomonadota > Gammaproteobacteria > Burkholderiales > Rhodocyclaceae > Sulfuritalea. Next base: position 10,311 of record DAIOGL010000041.1, on the reverse strand, counting down.
AGGTGCAGACCCCGGGCGGGCGGCGCGAGTACGAGATTCTCGACGTCAAATATATCTGACATGCGGGGCCTGACGTCTGCGCTCTACAGCATTGCAGTTTCCGTCTGGGTGGGCAGCCTGCTGGCGATCGGATTCATCGCCGCACCGGTGTTGTTTACCCAACTCGCGGATCGCAGCGTGGCCGGCAACCTGGCCGGGGCGATGTTCACCGTCACGGCCTGGGTCGGGCTTGCCTGCGGGGTATACCTGATCCTGTTCGTGATGTTTGCCAGAGGCTGGCGAGCCCTGCAATCGGGCGTATTCTGGATCGTGGTGCTGATGTTGGTCCTGACCGCGGCAGGCCATTTCGGCGTGCAGCCGATACTGGAGCAGCTCAGGGCCGATGCACTGCCGCGCCGGATCATGGAAGGCGCCTTGCGTGAGCGCTTTAACACCTGGCATGGCGTGTCTACTGCGCTTTACGTTGTGCAATCCCTGCTCGGGATCGCACTGGTGACAATGCAGGAGCGGGGCAGGGGGCGCTAGGCTCTAGTGCTTGCGGCCGCGGGCTTCAGTGCGGGCAGCAGCCTGTTTCTTGGTTGCCGGCGGCTCCTTCCGGCGTCTCGCCGGCGCGGTGCGTCCCTCCGGGAACTCATGGGCCGTGGCATCCTTGGGGTTTTCGCGCCAGAGCACGAGCAGATTGCCGATGTGCTGCACAGCGGCGCAGTCGAGCGCAGTGCAGATTTCATTGAACAGCGCTTCGCGATCTTCGCGCTCAATGCCGTAAAGTCGCAGCTTGATCAGTTCGTGGGCCTTGAGGCAACGATCGATTTCCGCCAGTACGGACGGCGTCAGGCCTTTCTGGCTGATGGAAACGACAGGATTCAGATGGTGCGCAGCGGCTCTGAGGGCGCGGCGCTGGGTGGGGGCAATTTCAGTCATGGCGGGATTGTAACGTGAGCGGGAAGCTCGAGAGCAGCAAGAAGGTCAAGAAAAACAAGACCACCAAGGCCTGGATCACCGAGCACGTCAATGATGCCTACGTCCAACGTGCCCGGGCCGAGGGCTGGCGCTCCCGCGCCGCGTTCAAGCTGACCGAGATCGACGACAAGGACAAGCTGCTGAAGCCGGGCATGACGGTGGTCGACCTCGGTTCGGCACCCGGCAGCTGGTCGCAGGTCGCCGCGAGGCGCATTGCACCCGGCGGGCGCCTGATCGCGCTCGATCTGCTGCCGATGGAGCCCGTGCATGGCGTCGAGTTCATCCAGGGCGATTTCCACGACGAGGCGGTGCTGCAGGCGCTGACCGATGCCCTCGATGGCCGTCAGGTAGATCTTGTATTGTCGGACATGGCCCCCAATATGTCGGGTATCGGCATGGTCGATCAGGCCCGTGTGATGGTTTTGGCCGAACTGACCCTGGAGTTCTGCACGCGGCATCTGAAGCCGGGGGGTGACATGCTCGTCAAGGTCTTCCAGGGAGACGGCTTCATGGAATTGCGGCACGCGCTGCAGCAACAGTTTCAGACCTTGCAGATGAGAAAGCCGGCCGCCTCGCGCAATCGCAGTGCCGAGATCTATCTGCTGGCGAGGAACAAGAAGGGCTGAGGGGCGGTCCAGTCGTTTGCAGGGCATGGCGATCAGCATTAGAATGAAATGATATGCAATCCCTACTGAGGGAAAGAGAGGCTCCACATTGAATAACATGTTCAAAAATATGGCGATCTGGCTGGTGATCGGTATTGTTCTGATGACGGTGTTCAATCAGTTCAATACGCGTCAGGCCGTACTCGGATCGCTGGAGTACTCGCAGTTCCTCGAAGAGGTGAAGCAGGGCCGCATCACCAAGGTGGTGATTCAGGGCCGCACCCTGGAAGCTACTACTACGGAAGGCAAGCGGATTACCACCTACGCACCGCCGGACCTGTGGATGGTGTCCGATTTGTTGAAGAACAACGTCAAGGTGGTCGCCAAGCCCGAGGAAGAGCAGTCCTTCCTGACCAGCATCTTCGTCTCCTGGTTCCCGATGCTGTTGCTGATCGGCGTCTGGGTGTTCTTCATGCGCCAGATGCAGGGCGGCGGCAAGGGTGGTGCTTTCTCCTTCGGCAAGAGCCGCGCGCGGATGATGGATGAATCGTCGAACACCATCACCTTTGCCGATGTGGCCGGTTGCGACGAAGCCAAGGAAGAAGTCTACGAAATGGTCGACTTCCTGCGCGATCCGTCGAAGTTCCAGAAGCTCGGCGGTCGCATTCCGCGCGGCGTGCTGCTGGTCGGCTCTCCCGGCACCGGCAAGACTCTGCTGGCAAAGGCGATTGCGGGCGAAGCCAAGGTGCCTTTCTTCTCGATTTCCGGTTCCGACTTCGTCGAAATGTTCGTCGGTGTCGGTGCGGCGCGCGTGCGCGACATGTTCGACCAGGCCAAGAAGGCTGCGCCCTGCATCATCTTCATCGACGAGCTGGATGCCGTTGGCCGCCAGCGCGGCGCCGGCCTCGGCGGTGGCAACGACGAACGCGAGCAGACGCTGAACCAGATGCTGGTCGAGATGGATGGCTTCGAGCCCTCGGTGGGCGTGATCGTGGTGGCTGCCACCAACCGTCCCGACGTGCTCGACCCGGCGCTGCTGCGCCCGGGTCGTTTCGACCGCCAGGTGGTGGTGCCGCTGCCCGACATTCGCGGCCGCGAACAGATTCTCAAGGTGCACATGCGCAAGGTGCCGGTGGCGCCGGACATCGATGCGTCGATCCTGGCCCGCGGCTGCCCGGGTTTCTCCGGCGCCGACTTGGCCAACCTGGTCAATGAAGCGGCGCTGTTTGCCGCGCGCGGCAACAAGCGCCTGGTCGACATGGAAGACTTCGAGCGCGCCAAGGACAAGATCATGATGGGCGCCGAGCGGCGCTCGATGGTCATGCCCGAAGAGGAGCGCCGCAACACCGCGTATCACGAATCCGGCCATGCCGTGGTGGCCAAACTGCTGCCGAAGACCGATCCGGTGCATAAGGTCACCATCATTCCGCGTGGCCGCGCGCTCGGCCTGACCATGCAGTTGCCAGATCAGGAGCGCTACAGCCAGGACCGCGAACGCCTGCTCAGCACGATTACCGTGTTGTTCGGCGGCCGCATTGCGGAAGAATTGTTCATGAAGCAGATGACCACCGGTGCGTCGAACGATTTCCAGCGCGCCACCGATCTCGCCCGGCGAATGGTGACGCAGTGGGGCATGTCCGAGAGCCTGGGGCCGATGGTGTACGGCGAAGAAGAGGGTGAGATTTTCCTCGGCCGCTCCGTCACCACGCACAAGAACATGTCGGAATCCACCATGCAGAAAGTGGACACCGAAATTCGCCGCCTGCTCGACGAGCAGTACGCCCGTGCGCGCCGCCTGCTCGAAGACAATCGCGACAAGGTGGAGGCCATGACCGCGGCCCTGCTGGAACTGGAGACCATCGACGCCGACCAGATCAACGACATCATGGCAGGCCTGCCTCCGCGTCCGCCCAAGCCTTCCAGCGCGCCTCCCGCACCCCGGGGCGACAGCGCGCCGGGCCCGGAGCCGACTGCGCCGGCCCCGGCCTGACCGGAAAGACAACTCGAAAGGGCCGCCGAAGACTTGCCGATTCGGGGGCCCTCGTCTTTTTATGACACAGCATTTTCACTGCGGCCGCTTTGTCCTCAATGCCGAGCGCCCGCTCATCATGGGCATCGTCAACCTGTCTGACGATTCGTTTTCCGGCGATGGCCTGCATGGCGATATTGCAGCGGCCATTGCCCAGGGTCGGCGGCTGATCGACGAGGGCGCGCATATCCTCGACCTCGGCGCCGAGTCTTCGCGGCCGGGGGCGGTACCGGTGCCAGTGCAACAGGAAATCGATCGCCTGCTGCCGGTCTTCGAAGCCCTTCACGACAGCGGGGTCCCGCTGTCGATCGACACCGTGAAGCCGGAAGTGATGCGCGTCGCGCTGGCGGCCGGCGCCGACATGATCAACGACATCAATGCACTGCGCGCACCGGGTGCCATGGAACTCGTCGCCGGCAGCAGGGCCGCGGTCTGCCTGATGCACATGCAGGGCGCACCGGGCACCATGCAAAATGACCCGCATTACGCCGATGTCGTGCTCGAGGTCGCCGAGTTCCTCGCCGAGCGCGTTGCGGCGGCCGAGGCGGCAGGCATTACCCTGAACAGGATCGCGGTCGATCCGGGTTTCGGTTTCGGCAAGACTCTCGAGCACAACCTCGAATTGTTGCGCCGCCTTGATGAACTGGTGGTGCCGGGGTTGCCGCTGCTGGTGGGTATTTCGCGCAAGTCGATGCTGGGCTTGTTGACCGGGCGTGCGGCGCCCGAAAGGGTTTATGGCGGAGTTGCGGCCAACGTCATGGCGGTGGAGCGCGGAGCGCGCATCGTGCGGGTGCATGACGTCGCGGCGACGCGCGACGCGCTGGCAGTGCTGCAAGCGGTGGAGGAATACTGAGTGGGACGCAAATATTTCGGCACGGACGGAATCCGCGGCCGCGTCGGGCAGGCTCCGATCACACCCGAGTTCGTCATGCGTTTGGGTTTCGCTGCGGGGTCCGCTCTTGCAGCGCGCGACGGAGTGCAGGGGAGCGAGCGTCCCGCGGTACTGATTGGCAAGGACACGCGCATTTCGGGCTACATGCTGGAAGCGGCGCTCGAGGCCGGATTTTCCGCCGCCGGGGTCGACGTGATGCTCTGCGGGCCGATGCCGACACCTGCCGTCGCCTACCTGACGCGTGCCCTGAGGCTGCAGGCGGGGGTGGTCATTTCAGCGTCGCACAACCCCTACGACGACAACGGCATAAAGTTCTTTTCGGCGCAGGGCACCAAGCTGCTCGACGCGGTGGAACTCGAGATCGAGGCGCGGCTCGAGCAGCCGATGACCTGCATGGAGTCTGCCCGGCTCGGAAAGGCGCGCCGCGTCGATGACGCCGCCGGACGCTACATCGAGTTCTGCAAGAGCACTTTCCCCAACGATCTCGACCTGCGCGGCCTGAAGATCGTGGTGGATAGCGCCCACGGCGCGGCCTATCACGTCGCGCCCAGCGTCTTTCATGAACTCGGCGCCGAAATAGTCGGCGTTGGCGACACGCCGAACGGGCTCAACATCAACCTGGACGTCGGAGCTACGGCGCCCCAGGCGCTGCGCCGCGCCGTGCTGGAGGCGAAGGCCGACTGCGGCATCGCGCTCGACGGCGATGGCGACCGCCTGGTGATGGTCGACGCGGCCGGCACGCTCTACGACGG
>DAIOGL010000041.1:2534-4973 GCA_036745235.1 Sulfuritalea sp. | reverse complement strand
GCGCTGCGCGCGACCAACGAGACCCTGGCCGGGGCCTGTGCCGATCTGACGCTGTACCCGCAGAAGCTCATCAATGTGAAGATGCCTGCCGGTTTCGACTGGGCGGCAGACGCCGGCATCAAGTCGGCGGTAAAGAGCGCGGAGGCGAAGCTCGATGGCGCCGGACGCGTGCTGCTGCGTCCGTCGGGCACCGAACCCCTGCTGCGGGTGATGGTCGAAGGTCGCGAAGCCGCACTCGTAACCGGGCAGGCCGAGGCCATCGCCGGAGCGGTGCGGCACGCTTTCGGCGAGTAAGCCCCGCAACTGGCGCCATTTCCCGGAGCCGTTCAGGGGTTGTGCACCGCGCGCAGCACGGTCTGCGTTTCGTCGTGGCGCACGCGGTTGGTGAACCACCAGATTCCCGCCTTCTTGATGGTCCAGTCGGCTTCCGTGCCGGCCAGCAGCAGCGAGGCCAGTCGTCCCAGTGCCGGCTGGTGGCTGACCAGAATGATCGCGCCGGAGCGGTCCGGCCAGTCCGCGGCACCAAGCAGGTCGGCAGTGCTGGCGCCGACGCCGAGCTGAGTCTTGACGATGAACGGCAGGCCGAGCGTTTGCGCGGTCTGTATTGCGCGTCGGGCGGGACTGGATAGCACCAGCGTCTCGCGCAGCCGCTGGCGGCGAAGCCACTCCGCAATCTCCTGGGCCTGCCTGGCTCCGCGTGCCGTGAGTTCGCGGTCGGCATCGGCGATCGGCCCGGCCGTGTCCTTGGCTTCGGCATGGCGCCACAGTATCAAATCCATATTGCGCTCCGCATCAGTGAGCCCGGCAGGCTACTGCTTGTATGCGACAATGGCATTACACGGGGCCGACGCTGCACCGTGCAGCAGGGCAACGGCGATACAGGTGCCGGTGCCGGTGTGGATGCGCGTATCAGCCCAGGCGCGGCAGGTTCAGATCGCGGATCCGTTCCAGCTTGTTCGGGATGTCGTCGAGCAGCGCGGCATAGCGCGTTCCGTGCCAGCCGCCGACCAGCGTCACGGCTTCACGCAGATGCAGGTTGTGGCCGGCGCAGACCATCAACAGGGTACCGGCACTGGCGAGGTCGTTGAGCTGCCCCAGCTCGTGCTGGAGACCGGCAAGTCTCTTGATTGCAGCGGCACCGGACTTGCCGGACATCATCGGGCCGAAGAACTCGATGGCATAGCGCAGCCGCTTGATGCCGATGCGCAATTGGTGCAGCGAGGGCGGGTAGTCGACGCGGGCGGCGTCGGCCAGTTCGAGAATCTTCTTCAACAACCGGTGCAGACGACGGTCGGCGAACTGCAACAGGGACGGCGCCCGGTTGTCGGCCCCGGGCGGCTCGACGAAAGGGGCGCGCTGCAGCAGGCTGCCGGCGGTCAGGAGCAGCTGGCTGTAGCCGGGCTGCCGCAGCACATGGCGGATGTCGGCACGGGCCGCGTAAAGGCGGTTGGTGACGGCGCTGGCAAGATCGGTGAGTCGTGGCTCGTCGGGCAGGGCATTCGCTACCGGGGCAACGATCTCCGTCATCAGCACGTCGAGGTCGCGGGTCTGTCCCAGTGCGCGCATCAGCTCGCGCATTGGCGGCACCAGCTGCTCGGCGAAACCGGCCGGCAGGACCGGACTGAACATGCGCAGTGCGGCGCGCAGACGGCGCGTAGCGACCCGCATCTGATGTACGTATTCGGCATCGTCGCTGCGCACTGCGCCATCGTGGTTGAGCTGCAGATGCGACAGGCAGTCCAGTGCAATGAGGCGGAACGCCGAAAGCGGCGTATCTGCGGCATCGATCGCGACATTGCCGGCCTTCACCGGGGCTGGCGGCGTGTTGCGGAAAAGCCGGTAGCCGCGTTCGGCCTTCGACAGCAGCAGCTGAGGAAGGGACTGACGTTGGGCGAGCTGCAGGGCGAGAGCGTAAAGACTGTCGATGCTGCCGGACAGAAGCTGCAATTCAAGTTCGGAGATTGTGTCGCGTCGGCCGCTGGAGGCGATCCAGCCGCGATCGAGCTTGACCAGGATGCGGGTGTCCGGAGCCGGATCCAGTTGCCAGACGGTGCGGCGGAGCTTGGTTTCGAATACTGCGGCAAGACGCCCGGCGATCTTGTCCCGCCGCAGCCATTCACGGAGCTCGACGTCCTCGACGCAGGAAAAATCGAAGTGGTTGAGGTAGGGCGCCTGCCACTCCGGCCTGCGCGTCAGGCCGCTCTGTGAGCCGTCCTGGCGCTTGACTGTCTGCTGCCACGATGCGCCTTGCCTGCGCAGGCGCAGCAGGATGCCGGCGCGGCGCAAGGCCATGCGCCCGGTGTCATAGTAGATGCTGACCAGCTGGTGCTGCTCGCGTGTCGTCGCCGCAGCCAGGGCCGGATGCCGCAGCAGAGGGCCGTGGCGATCTTCGGCGACCGCCAGTTTCAAAGCGATTTGTTCAGCCATCGCATCGGTGTC
>DAIOGL010000041.1:1266-2434 GCA_036745235.1 Sulfuritalea sp. | reverse complement strand
GACGGGCTGCCAGGCGCGGACCAGTTCGAGCCGGCCGTCGTGGTGTTCGACGATGGCGGTGCAGCTATCCACCCAGTCGCCGCAATTGACATAGACCACGCCATCGACCGGGCGGATTGCGGCGCTGTGGATGTGGCCGCAGATCACGCCGTCCAGCCCGCGCTCGCGCACGGCGCGAATCAGCGAATCCTCGAAGTCGAAGACGAAAGAAACGGCTCGCTTGACGCGGTTCTTGGCATAACCGGCAAGGGACCAATAGCCGGGGCGGCGCAGCAGGCGGCGCAGGCGCGAGAGCGAGGCGTTGAGGCGCACCAGCAGGTTGTAGCCGACGTCGCCGATCACTGCCAGCCAGCGGTGGTAGCGCGTCACCTGGTCGAACTCGTCGCCATGCAGCAGCAGGTAGCGCCTGCCGTCGGCGGCGACGTGGATGTGCTCGCACCTGACTTCGATGTCGCCGAAGGAAACGCCGTCGTATTCGCGCATCGCCTCGTCGTGGTTGCCGGGGATCAGCATCACGCGCTGGCCGTGGCGGGCGCGGCGCAGGATCTTCTGCACCACGGTGTTCTGCGCCGGGGTCCAATGGATGCCGCGATTCATCGACCAGAAGTCGATGATGTCGCCGACCAGAAACAGGTTCTCGCTTTCGTAGTCTCGCAGGAAGTCGAGCAGACGGTCCGCCTGGCAGCCGCGAGTGCCCAGATGGACGTCGGAAATGAAGATCGAGCGAACGTGCATGGCCTGTGCCTAGTCGGGTAGAAAGCGGTAGATCGATTCGTTCGCCGCAGGAAGCGCGGGTCGGCCAATGGCCTCGCGCAGCGCATCCACCAGGTGGTCGTGAATGCGCTCCCAATCGAGGGCGGCCACGCTCCGCGGCGCAGCCCGGGCGGCGCGCTGCCTGGCACCGGGGCACGTGACGAGGTCGAGCGCGGCGCGCACGAAGCGGTCGCTGGCGCCGGGACAGGCGAGCATGCCGTTGTCGCCATGGCGTATCAGTTCCGCGGCGGCCGCCATGCGGTAGGCCACCACCGGCAGGCCGCTGGCCAGCGCCTCGAGCGTTACATTGCCATAGGTCTCGGTCATGCTCGGAAACAGGAACAGGTCGGCCGAGGCGTAGTGGGCAGCGAGATCCTCGCCGTGGCGCATGCCGGCAAAGATGTGTTCGGGATGC
>DAIOGL010000041.1:0-1166 GCA_036745235.1 Sulfuritalea sp. | reverse complement strand
CGCGATGGCCGAGGCGCCCAGCGGTCCCTCGGTGACGACCTGCACCACGTCCGGCCGGTCGGCGTGCCACTGGCGGCGGAACAGTCGTGGCGCCGGAAGGCCGAATCTGAGGCCCGCGTAACCGGGAATCGGCAGGCCGCGCACCAGCGTGGTCGCATGCCGTGCCGCGGCAGCCGGCACTCGCTCGCCGCGCTGGCGCGGCCGCGTCAGGCTGACGCGATGTCCGCGCGCCAGCAGGCCCTGCACCATGCGGCCGAGCGTCATGGCAACGCCATTGACTTCCGGCGGGTAGGTTTCCGTGACGACCGCGACGTGGAGAGGGGCGGTCATGTCGTCCTCGAGGGACTGCCATCCCCCCTAGCCCCCTGCCCAAGGCAGGGGGTGACGGCAGTTCGCCGCTGCGCGGCTCCGTGGTTTGGCTGCGCCGCCCTGGGGGCGGCCCGGCGGGCGGCGCTCAAGGCAGCAGCACCAGCGACCACGTCGCCAGCACGTTGATCAGCGCTATCAATACCGCGGCACTGCCGATGTCCTTGGCGCGCTTGGAGAGCCGGTGCCGATCGAGCGAAATTCGATCGATAGCGGCCTCGATCGCCGAGTTGAGCAGTTCGACCACGAGCACCAGCAACACGCTGCCTGTCATCAGCGCCTTGCCGACGGCGGGCACAGGCAACACGAGGGCGACGGGGATCATCACTGCTGCAAGCAGGCACTCCTGGCGAAAGGCATCTTCGTTCAGATAGGCGGCCTGGAGGCCGGACAGGGAATAGCTGAAGGCATTCCAGATGCGGCGCACGCCGGTCTGCCCCTTGAAGGGGCTTTCCTCGATGGCGGGATCGGTATTCATCGGTTGGCGGGCAGGGGCAGGGTGCAGGTGACGCCGAGCGGGGCGCGCACCAGTTCGCGATAGAGCGTGGCGAGTCGGGCACCCTGTGTCGCGGCATCCCACTCGCGGGCGAAGTCCACCGCGTCGTCGGCCATGGCCGCCAGTTTGGCGGGTCGGTCGAGGAGTGCCACCAGTTGTGCGGCAAAGGCCTCCGGTGTGTCGGCGGCCGCGACCGCGCCGCGCCGCGGGAGGATGATTTCGGCGGCACCGAGAGCTGGAATGGCCAGTACCGGCAGGCCGATCGCCATTGCTTCCAGCAGCACCAGGCCCTGGGTTTCGGTCC
>DAIOGL010000040.1:7342-13045 GCA_036745235.1 Sulfuritalea sp. | reverse complement strand
CGGCGATCTGGGACGTCGATAGCCCGGTGGTATCGGGCACGGTGCAGAACCAGGATGCCTACATGCAGGCCACTGCGGGCCAGCGCCCGTATTTCTTCGACCACATCGAGGGCATCGCCGACGCCTGCATGGCCGAGTATGCCGCGCTGACCGGCCGCCGCTACCAGCGCGTTGCCGCCTTCAAGGCCGAGGATGCCGACTACCTGATCGTCGGCATGGGCAGCATGATCGTCCAGGCCGAGGCGGTGGCGGACTACCTGCGCGAGACCCGCAAGCTCAAGGTCGGCGTGGTCAACCTGACCATGTTCCGCCCCTTCCCCGGCGACTTGCTCGGCCAACTTCTGCGCGGCAAGAAGGGCGTGGTCGTGCTGGAGCGGACCGACCAGCCGCTGGCCGAAGACCTGCCGCTGATGCGCGAACTGCGCGCTACGCTGACCAAGTGCATCGAGAACGGAATGGCCGGCACAGTTGGACAAATGAGCGGCGAAAAGCCGTATGCCGATTACGCCAGCTACGGCCCCGGCGACATGCCGCGCCTGTATTCGGGCTGCTACGGGTTGGGCTCGCGCGACCTGCAGCCGGAGGGGATGATCGGCGCCGTCGAGAACATGCTGCCCGAGGGTACGCAGCGCAAGTTCTTCTATCTCTCGGTCGACTTCGCCCGCGATCCGCTCAATCCGAAGGACGAGGTGCACCAGCAGGATCTTGCCGACAAATATCCGCGCATCCGCGAACTGGGCGTGCGCGGCTCAGAGAACCCGAACCTGCTGCCGAAGGGCGCGATCACGGTGCGCATGCACTCGGTGGGCGGCTGGGGCGCCATCACCACCGGCAAGAACCTGGCGATGACCCTGTTCGAATTGCTCGGCTGGGACATCAAGGCCAATCCGAAGTACGGCTCGGAAAAGAAGGGCCAGCCGACCACCTACTACCTGTCCGCGGCGCCGGAGCCGATCCGCATCAACTGCGAATACGTCTATGTCGACGTCGTGCTCTCGCCCGATCCGGCGGTGTTCGGCCACAGCAATCCGCTCTCCGGCCTGAAGAAGGGCGGCTTCTTCATCATCCAGTCGAATCTGGGCGAGCAGACCTGGGCCAGTTTTCCGCTCTGGGCGCAAAAGTTCATCGTCGACAACGACATCCGCGTCTACTACCTCGATGCCTTCCAGATCGCGCGCGACGAAGCCGGCTCGGCCGAGCTGCAGCTGCGCATGCAGGGCATCGCCTTCCAGGGCGCCTTCTTCGCTGCCAGCCCGGTGATGCAAAACGCCGGACTGACCGAGGATGCGCTGTTCACCGCGATCGAGGACCAGTTGCAGGCCAAGTTCGGCGGCAAGGGCGCGCGCGTGGTGGCCGACAACCTGCGCGTGGTGCGCCGCGGCTTCAGCGAACTGACCGAGATCACCGACAAGGAGGTAGGCCTCACGCGCAAGCAGTATGCCCGGCACGATGCCGGCCTGCCGATCATGCTGCGGCAGTTGCCGGCAGGCGATGGAAAGACGGCCGACATCCACCGCTTCTGGGAGCAGACCGGCCATTTCTACCTGACCGGCAAGGGCAACGACAATCTCGTCGATCCCTTCATCGGCGCCTCGCTGCTGCCGGCCGCCACCGGCGTCTTCCGGGACATGACCGGCATCCGCTTCGAGCACCCGGTGTGGATCGCGGAAAACTGCACGGCCTGCGGCAACTGCTACACCGAATGTCCGGACTCGGCCATTCCAGGCCTGGTCAGTTCGATCCCGGACATCTTCAACGCCGCCGTCAATCGCATCGAAACCTCCGGCACGCCGACGCGTTACCTGCGCCGCGCGGTGCGCACCGCCGAAAAGAAGCTGCGGGCGCTGATCGATCGCGACGGGGGCGCCGTGCGCCCGCTGATCGATATCGCCATCGACGAGGTGATCGCCGAGGCGCCGGATGCGGAGCGCGGCGGCCTCGCCGCCGAATTCACGCAGCTGCAGATCCAGCTCGGCGGCTTCCAGTTCGGCAGCACCAAGCCGTACTGGACGCAGAAGGAGAAGAAAGCCAAGGGCAGCGGCGGGCTGTTCTCCATTACCGTCAATCCGTATACCTGCAAGGGCTGCAAGCTGTGCGTCACGGTTTGCGAGGACAACGCGCTGGAAATGGTGACGCAGACCGACGAATCGGTGGACCGCCTGCGCCGCGACTGGAACATCTGGCTCGACCTGCCGACCACGCCCAAGGAATACAGCCGCATCGACAGCCTCGACGAAAAGATCGGCGCGCTGGAAACGCTGCTGCTGGACAAGCACAACTACAACTCGATGAACTGCGGCGACGGCGCCTGCCTCGGTTGCGGCGAGAAGACCGCCATCCACTTGTTCACTTCGACCGTTACGGCGCTGATGCAGCCGCGGGTCAAGGCTTTTGTCGAAAAGCTCGACGACCTCATCGTGCGGCTCGAGCAGCACATGCGCGTCAAGCTCGCCTCGGCGGTCGACCTGACCGACACCGGCGCGGTGCTGCGCGCCGTCGATGCGACCGGCCAGCATGACCTGACGCTGTCCAACTTCGCCGCCAGGCTGAATGCCGACAAGCCCTCGCAACTGCTCGATCCGGCGTGGGTGAAGAACACCGCGCAGCTGCTGGAGAAGCTCAAGGACCTGAGGTGGCGCTACGTCGAGGGACCGAGCAAGCGCGGCCGCGCCGAGATGGGCATCGTCAACTCCACCGGCTGCACGTCGGTGTGGGGCTCCACCTATCCGTTCAGCCCCTATCCCTTCCCCTGGACCTCGCATCTGTTCCAGGATTCGCCCTCCGTGGCGATGGGCATCTTCGAAGGCCACATGGCGAAGATGGCCGATGGCTTCAAGGCGGTGCGCATGGCCGAGATGGAACTGGCCGGCGACTACCTGCCCGATCGCGACGACGATTTCTTCCGCCGCTTCGCCTGGGAAAAGTTCTCCGCCGACGAGTGGCAGCTGTGCCCGCCGGTAGTCTCGCTGGGCGGCGACGGCGCGATGTACGACATCGGCTTCCAGAATCTTTCGCGGGCGCTGATGTCGGGCATGCCGATCAAGATCCTGGTGGTCGATACGCAGGTGTATTCCAACACCGGCGGCCAGGCCTGCACCTCCGGCTTCATCGGCCAGGTCTCCGACATGGCGCCGTTCGGCAGCGCATCGCGCGGCAAGCAGGAAACCCGCAAGGAGATCTCGCTGATCGGCATGGCGCACCGCACCTCGTATGTGGCGCAGAGCACCATCGCGCATGTCAATCACCTGCTCGAAAGCTATGTCGACGGTCTGAACAGCCGCCGTCCGGCGCTGTTCAACATCTATGCGGTCTGCCCGCCGGAACACGGCGTCGGCGACGACAGGAGCGTGGACCAGAGCAAGCTGGCGGTGGAAGGCCGCGCCTATCCGCTGTTCCGCTTCGATCCCGACGCGGGCAACACCTTCAACGAGTGCGTCAGCCTCGAGGGCAACCCGTCGCTCGACGACGACTGGCCGACCTACAGCCTCAAGTACCTCGATGACAGCGGCGTCGAGCAGAGCATGACGCTGCCGATGACCTTCGCCGATTTCGCCGCCACCGAGGCGCGCTTCCTCAAGCAGTTCCGGAAGGCGCCGCCGGACACCTGGAACGACGACATGGTTCTGCTGGCGGACTTCCTGCAACTCGACAAGGACGAGCGCGAGGGCAAGTTCCCCTACATCTGGGCGGTGGACAAGAAGAATCGCCTGATGCGCCTTCTGGTGACCGAGGACTTGGTGCGCTCCAGCGAGGAGAGGCGGAATTTCTGGCGCCAGCTGCGCGGCCTTGCCGGCCTCGATGCCCATCTGGCGGACAGCACCGAAGTCACCGAGCGGGTGCGCGCCGAACTGCTGGCGAAGATTTCCGCAAGCCTCGGGCTTGGCGGCATGGCCGATACGGGCCCGGCGCCATCGATAGTCGGCGCTGGCGCCACGGCGGCTGCCGGCGACGATGGCAGCGGCTACGAGCCGGTCTGGATCGAGACGCCCGAATGTACCGCCTGCGACGAGTGCACCACGCTGGCGCCGAAGATCTTTGCCTACAACGACCAGAAGCTCGCCGTCGTCGTCAACCCGAAGGGAGCGAAGTTCGCCGATATCGTCAAGGCCGCCGAGAAGTGCACGGCGGGCTGCATCCATCCCGGCACGCCCTGGAACATGAGCGAGCCCGGCATCGAGAAGCTGATGACGCGCGCGGCGAAGTTCAACTGACCATGATGTTGATCAACCCATCGGCAGGAGCGAGCTCGCTCGCGAACAATGCCAATCGCGAGCGAGCCCGCTCCTGCCCGGCATCGACTACGCACGAAACAATCGAGCCGAGACAATGAAGCTGCTTTCCTACTTTCGCGGCGAGGCCTTCCAGCGCGGCGTGCATCCGCCGTCCTGCAAGCTGACGGCGGACCACAAGATCCGTCGGCTGCCGTTTCCGCCGAGGGTGACGGTGCCGCTGTCGCAGCATATCGGCAAGGCGCCGCGGCCGATCGTCAAGGTCGGCCACGAGGTGGTACGCGGCCAGCCGATTGCCAGGAGCGACGAGTGGCTATCGGTGCCGCATCACGCGCCGCTGTCCGGGGTGGTCGAGTTCATCGGCCTGCGGCCGGGCATGCGCGGCACCTGGATCGAGTCGATCGTCATTCGCGCCCATCCCGGCGCGACGCAAGAGGATCTTTGGGGTCAGCCGCGCGATTTGTCGCAGGCGTCCAGCGGCGACATCCTGCAGGCGATCTGGGACAGCGGCATGGTCGGCCTCGGCGGCGCGGCCTTTCCGACGCATGCCAAGCTTTCGGTGCCGAAGCAGGCCAAGGTGCACACGCTGGTGGTGAACGGCTGCGAATGCGAGCCCTATCTCACCTGCGACCATCGCGTCATGGTCGAGCAGGCCGACGACCTGCTCGTCGGCATCCGCTACGCGATGCGTGCGACGGGTGCGGTGCGCGCCATCATCGGTGTCGAAGACAACAAGCCGGACGCGGTGGCGGTGCTGCGCCGGGCCATAGCATGGGCCGGTGCCGGCGGTGCGTTTCCCGAGGGCGAGATCCATGTCGAAGCGGTGCCGACCAAGTATCCGCAGGGCGCCGAGAAGATGCTGATCATGGCGCTGTTCGGCACCGAGATGCCTGCCGGCGGCCTGCCCATCGCGCTCGGCATGGTGGTCAGCAACGTCGGCACGCTCGCCGCGCTCGGGGCTTTGCTGCCGGCGGGGCGAGGGCTGACCGAGCGCGTCGTGACCATCACCGGCCCGGGCGTGGCGCGGCCGGGCGATTATCGCGTGGTGCTCGGCACGCCGCTGAAGTTCGTGCTCGACTATGCCGGCGCGCCGGCGGTGGACGAAATGGACGCGCGCCAGGTGATCCTCGGCGGGCCGATGATGGGCCAGGCCATCGGTTCGCTCGACGTACCCATCACCAAGGGCGTCTCCGGCGTGCTGGTATTCCGCCGCGAAGACATGCACTCGCGTGAAGGCCGTCAGACCTATCCGTGCATCAAGTGCGGCGAATGCGTGGAGTCCTGTCCGATGGGCCTCAATCCATCGACCCTGGGCATGCTGGCCGCCAAGCGCGAATACGACCTGATGGGCGAACAGTATTTCCTCGGCGACTGCTTCGAGTGCGGTTGCTGTACCTATGTCTGCCCCTCCAACATTCCGCTGGTGCAGCAGTTCCGTGTCGCCAAGCAGATCCTGCGGGAGAAGGCGGCATGA
>DAIOGL010000040.1:0-7242 GCA_036745235.1 Sulfuritalea sp. | reverse complement strand
ATCCGTTCCGCGCCGCACGTCCAGGGCCCGAAGAGCGTCGAGACCATCATGCGGCATGTGGTGTATTCGCTGCTGCCGATCTGCGCCTTCTATGTCTTCCAATACGGCATTTCGGCGCTGGCATCCATCGTCGTCGTCACCGGGGCCTGCCTCTTCGCCGAGCGCAGCTTTGTCCGCACCGGCACGCAGGCGGGCCGGCTCTCGGATTTTTCCGCGGTGATCACCGGCCTGCTGCTGGCACTGACCCTGCCGCCCGGCTTCCCGCTGTGGATGGGCGCGGTCGCCGGCCTCGTCGCGATCGCTCTCGGCAAGGCGCTGTTCGGCGGCATCGGCTTCAATGTCTTCAACCCGGCGCTGGTCGGCCGCGCCTTCGTCCAGGCGGCATTTCCGACTGCCATCGCCACCTATACGCCGTCTTTCATCGGCGGGCGCTTTGCCGAGTTCATTCCCTCATCGCTGGCTCTGCCGCTGATGATCCCGGCCGATTCCGCCGCATGGCTCAAGGCAAAGAGCCTCGATGCGCTGGCCGGTGCGACGCCGCTGGCGAAATGGAAGTTCGACGGCGTGGTGGCCAATGCCGACGAACTGCTGACTTCGCTCTCCGGCCACATGGCGGTCGGCCCTTCGCCGATGCTGATCCTGCTGTGCGGCGCCTACCTCGCGCTGCGCCGCTTCATGGACTGGCGGATTCCGCTCGCCATACTCGGCAGTGCGGCGCTGACGGCCTGGCTGCTGTTCGCCTTCGATCCGATGCGCTACCCGAATCCGTTCTTCATGCTGTTTTCCGGCGGCCTGATCCTCGGCGCGGTGTACATGGCGACCGACATGGCGACGTCACCGGTAACGCCCAAGGGCATGTGGGTGTATGGCGCGTTGATCGGCCTGCTGACGGTGGTCATCCGCTACTACAGCGGCCTGCCGGAAGGAGTCATGTACGCAATCCTGATCGCCAATGCGGCGTCGCCGCTGATCGAGAGGATTACCCAGCCGGTGCCTTTCGGCCGCGGGGTGCTCAACCGGCGCAAGCGCGCCACCTACCCGCTGAATCCGGGTTACATCTCGCGCGAGGAAGCCAGCGCGGTAACGCCGAAGAAGCGCTTTCTGCCCAAGAAGCCCAAGAAATGAGCACGCCCGAAAAGCCCTCAGAGCAGAAGATCATTCCGATCGCCGTGGCCGGCGCCAAACCGCCCGCGCCGCCGGCTTCGCCGACCGCCGCGATGATACGGACGCTGGGCCTCGTGTCGTCGATCTGCGGCCTGATCATCGTCGGCGCCTATCAGGGCACCTACGACGCCGTCGCCGCCAACAAGCGCATCGCCACCGAGCGCGCCGTGTTCAAGGTGATTCCGGCAGCGAAGTCGATCGCCGAGTACGTCGCGCTGCCCGGCGGCGGCATCGAACCAAGAGTCGGCGCCGGCGACACGCCGGTTGCGCCGGGCGCCGTGAAGTTCTTTGCCGCTTATGACGAAGGCGGCAAACTGGCCGGCATTGCCGCGGAGGGCGGCGCCAAGGGGTACGCCGACACGGTGCGCATCATGTTCGGCTATTCGCCGGACTGCCAGTGCGTGATCGGCATCGGCGTCGTCGCCATGCGCGAAACGCCGGGCATCGGCGACAAAATCCTCACCGACAGGAACTTCCTTGCCAACTTCAACGACCTCGACGTCAGATTGAAGGGCGATCTCGCGGCGCTGGCCAATGAGGTCAAGACGGTCAAGCACGGCACCAAGGCCAATCCCTGGCAGATCGACGCCATCGCCGGCGCCACCATCACATCCCGTGCGGTCGGCAAGGCCATCAACGATTCGGCGCAGGCATTGCTGCCGCGCCTGGTTCCCAACCTCGACAAGCTCAGGAGCAAATCATGAATCCGTCCACGGCAAAGACATGGGATGAATTCATGGAGGGCGTCTGGCGCCAGAACCCGACCTTCGTGATGATCCTCGGCATGTGCCCGACGCTGGCCGTCACGGTCTCGGTGGTCAATGCGCTGTCGATGGGCGTGTCGACGGCGCTGGTGCTGATCGCCTCCTGCGGCCTGGTGTCGATGATGCGCAATGTCACGCCCAAGGAAGTCCGCATCGCCGTCTACATCGTGATCATCGCCACCTTCGTCACCGTGGTGGATTACGCGATCCAGGCCATCAGTCTCGCGCTCTACGACGCGCTCGGCGCCTTCATCCAGCTGATCGTTGTGAACTGCATCATCCTCGGCCGGGCCGAGGCGCACGCGGCGAAGAATCCGCCGCTGCCGGCCATGATCAACGCCGCCGGCATGGGCCTCGGCTTCACCATCGGCCTGCTGTCGCTCGGCGTGGTGCGCGAGATCCTCGGCGCCGGCACGCTGTTCGGCGTCTCGCTGTTCGGCGCCAACTTCCAGCCCTGGGTGATCATGGTACTGCCGCCCGGCGGATTCTTCGTGCTCGGCGCCTGGCTGCTGTTCTTCTCATGGCTCGAGCGCAGGAAACTGCGCCGGCGGCAGGGCTCGCATGCGGAGGCCACCCAAAATGCATGAGTCGGCGTTCCAGATCTTCGTCAATGCGCTGCTCGCCAACAACTTCGTGCTGGCGATGTTCCTCGGCCTGTGTCCCTTCCTCGGCGTTTCGGGCAAGCTCGACACGGCCTTCCCGATGGGCGTGGCGACCACCTTCGTGATGCTGGTCGCCTCGCTCTGCGCCTACGGCCTGAACCTGTTGCTGTCGGCCTTCCACCTCGAATTCCTGCGCCTGATTTCCTACATCGTGATCATCGCCTCATCGGTGCAGTTGGTCGAAATGGTGCTGAAGAGGTACAGCCCGACGCTGTTTCGCGCGCTCGGCATCTACCTGCCGCTGATCACCACCAACTGCGCAGTGCTCGGCGTCGCGCTGTTCCAGACGGCGCGCGAATACGATTTCATCCAGTCGGTGACCTTCAGCGTCGGCGGCGGCGCCGGCTTCACCCTGGCGCTGGTGCTGATGGCCAGCGTACGCGAGCGCCTGCAGCTGTCGAACGTTCCCGACCTCGCGCAGGGCACGGCCCTGTCGCTGATGCTGGCGGGCATCCTGTCGCTGTCCTTCATGGGCTTTGCCGGACTGGGCGGATGATGACTACCTATCTCGTCACCGTCGCGATCATTTTTTCTGTCCTGCTCGGCGGTATTGCCGTCGATCGCCTGTACCGCGGCTTCGCCGCCAGGAATCCGCAGCTCGGGCCGTTCCGCGACAACAGCAAGTGCGGTTGCTGCACGGCCGGCAGCGGCTGCAGCGACACCTCCTGCGCCACCGATGGCGCAAAGCCGGCCGCGTCCGGCCGCTGATCAACTTTTTCCGGAGCCAATGCCATGCCGATATCGAAGCCGCCAGCACCTCCCCCGCCCAGGAGCTATTCCGCCGTTCTGCTGGAATCGCGCCGCATCACGCCGCCAGCCTCGCGCGAGGAAGTCCGCCATCTGGTGTTCCGTACCACCGATCTGTCCTTCGACGGAGCGCTCGGCAACTGCATCCGCGTCCTCGCGCCCGGACAGTTCGGCAATCCCCATCACGCCCGTCTCTACTCGATCATGGACCTCGAGCGACGCAACGACGCCACCGAGTTCGCCATCTGCGTCAGGCGCTGTTCCTACATCGACGAATTCAACGGCGAGGAATACAAGGGCGTCGCCTCGAACTACCTCTGCGACATGCGCCCGGACGACACCCTCCAGTTTGCCGGCCCGGTCGGCTATCCGTTCGTGATTCCCGAAGACAAGACCGCCGACATCCTGATGCTGGGCATGGGCACCGGCATCGCGCCTTTCCGCACCCTGATCCGCCGGATCTACGAAAAGATCGGCGGCTGGAAGGGCAGGGTGCGGCTGTTCTACGGCGCGAAGAGTCCGCTCGAGATGCTCTACATGAACGACGAGAACAACGACCTCGCCAACTACTTCGACCAGCCGACGTTCAAGGCCTTCCAGGCCGTGAGTCCGCGCCCCGCCCTGGACGCGCCGGTTTCGCTGGAACAGGCCATCGAGCAGAACGCTGCCGAAGTATGGGAGATGCTCACGCGGCCGGGCACGCGGGTGTTCATCGCCGGCACCGGGGCCATGCTGAACACGGTCGAGCAGTCGATGGCCAGGCTGGCCGGTTCATCCCGAAGCTGGGCGGCCGTGCACAAGGAACTGGTCTCGACCGGGCGCTGGAGCGAAGTGCTGTACTAGCGGCCTGCCGGGCCTGTTCGACGGCCATCAACGCCATTGCTTGCGGCATGTGATCTTCAAATGTCGGGCCCCATTTTTTTCTTGGACAATCGTTTCGCCGTTGGCAGCAAAAAACAAAGCTTGTCGGTTCTCACACCGACCAACGAGTAAGGGAGGATATACCATGGGAATGTTGGACTGGTTCAAGAGCATCGTTCGTGGGGAAGAAAGCAGCGCACCGGTGGCATCGCAGGCGGCAGCTGGAGCGGCAGACCAGAGCAGCGAGCTGGCCGGCTTGAATTTCAAGACGGCGGTCGACGCCCACATGAAATGGAAGGTCCGCCTCGAAAGCTACATCAACGGCACCAGCACCGAGGAACTGAAGGTCGAGGTGGTGTGCCGCGACGACCAATGCCCCCTGGGCAAGTGGATCCACGACAAGGGCGGTGAAAAGTTCGGCTTTTCCGAAACCTTTTTCGACATGAAGGCCCACCATGCCCATTTCCACCGCTGTGCCGGAGATGTCCTCGCGGCGGCGCAGTCGGGCAAGAAGGATGCGGCGCTCAAGCTGCTGCACGGCGGCGACTATGTGAAGGCCTCGGAGCGCGTCAAGATGCTGCTGGCCCGGATGTTCGTCATCGCGTCCGAAGGCACCGAGGCGATCGATTCCCACATCAGGTGGAAGGCGCGACTGCAGACCTACATTGCCGGCAACGGCAAAGAGGAACTGAAGGTCGATGTCGTGTCCCGCGACGATCAATGCACGCTCGGCCACTGGATCAACGGCATCGGCGGCGAGCGCTTCGGCAAGGATCCGGTTTTCGCGGTGGTCAGGTCGCGCCATGCCCATTTCCATCGCTGTGCCGGCGAGGTGCTGTCCGTGGCCCAGCAGGGCGACAAGGCCAAGGCCCTGCACATGCTGGAGGAGGGGGCCTATCCGGACGCGTCCGAGCAAGTGGCCGAAGCCATCGTGCACCTCTTCGAGCAACAGAAGCTCGCTGTCGCGCAGGACAAGGCGACGGCCTGACGCCTGGCGGTCCGTCCGCGTCCGCGTCATGCCCTCCGGCATGGCGCGGAAATGCTTCGGTGGAGCGCGGCGACGCGGGGCACGCCGGGTTCGAATGACGGTTTGCGCGTCTGCGGCGCGGCGCTGGTGCATACTTGCGCGAATTTCGTAGAACCGCGAGGAGACGAACGTGCGTATCGGCATCCCCACCGAGATCAAATCCGGCGAGTTCCGCGTCGGCATGGTTCCCGCCTCGGTGCAGGATCTGTGTGCCGCCGGTCACGAAGTCCTGGTGCAAACGGGCGCCGGAGCCTCGATCGGCTTCGGCGATGCCGACTACGCGGCAGCCGGCGCGCATGTCGTGGCAAGCGCAGCGGAGGCTTGGACGGCCGAACTGGTGGTCAAGGTGAAGGAGCCCCAGGCGTCGGAATTCAGCTTCCTGCGGCGGGATCTGGTGCTTTTCACCTATCTGCACCTGGCCCCGGACTTGCGCCAGACCGAAGCACTGCAGAGCTCGGAATGCATCGCCATCGCCTATGAAACCGTGACCGGCCGCGAGGGTCAGCTGCCGCTGCTGGCGCCGATGTCGGCCGTGGCAGGACGCATGGCCGTGCAGGTCGGCGCGCACTTCCTGGAAAAGGCCCATGGCGGCCGCGGTATCCTGCTCGGCGGGGTGCCCGGTGTCGCGCCGGGGCGGGTCACCGTGCTCGGAACCGGCACCGTTGCCGCCCATGCGGTGCGCATGGCAGTGGGGCTCGGCGCCGAGGTGACGGTGATCGGCCGCACCCCGGCGCGCCTCGATGCGCTGGACCGGGAGTATCACGGACGCATTCGCACGCTGATGGCGAGCCGGACGGCCATCGGGGACTCCGTGCGCCGCGCCGACCTGGTGGTCGGCGCGGTTCTGCAGCCGGGAGGTCCTGCGCCGAAACTGATCGATCGCGCGCTGCTGAAGAAGATGCAGCGCGGCGCGGTGATTGTCGATGTGGCCATCGACCAGGGTGGCTGCTGCGAAACTTCGCGCCCGACCACGCATGCCGATCCGGTTTTCGTCGAGGAGGGCGTGCTGCATTACTGCGTCGCCAACATGCCCGGCGCCGTGCCGCTGACCTCGGCCCTGGCACTGGGCAACGCCACCTTGCCTTACGTGCGCGCGCTGGCCGGCAAGGGCTGGAAGCAGGCGCTGCGCGACGACCCCGGGTTCGCCGCCGGGCTCAATGTGTGCGAGGGGCAGATCACGCATCGCGCCGTGGCGGAGGCGCTCGGCAAGAGTTTCAGGCCGCCGGCGGATAGTGTCGCGCCCTGAGCGAAAGGGCGAAAGCCCGCGTTGCGGCGGGCCCGTGAGGCGCATCAGCCTGCAGCGACGGTCGTCAGCCGATTACTCGCACTTGATATCCGACGGCAGGGTCCACGCACGCAGTGCGCGCAGGAGCGACCTCTTCTTGGTCTGATGTGCCTGCATGCGACGCAGAATGTCATCCAGGGTGCGCATGGCCTCGGCGATGTGCGGCCCCTTGTTGAGCATCACGCATTCCGCGCGCTCGCCCATCGCGGCGTCGGTGATTTCCGCGCGTGACGGCAGGCCGGTCTTGGCCAGCGTCTCGAGAACCTGGGTGGCCCAGATCACCGGCATGTGCGCCGCTTCCGCCGCCCAGAGGATCTCTTCCTGCACTTCGGCAAGGCGTTCATAGCCGCATTCGACGGCCAGGTCACCGCGCGCGATCATGATCCCTGCCGCCTTGCTCGTCATCGCCGAAAAAAGCAGTTCCGGGAGGTTCTCGAATGCCCTTCGCGTCTCGATCTTGAGCACGATGCCGAGATCCGGCTTGCCGAGTTGACGAAGGCCGGTCCGCAAGGCCGTTATGTCGCTGGCACGTTGTACGAACGACAGGCCCACCAGATCCGCCAGCTGGGCCACGACGGCCAGATCCTCGAGGTCCTTGGCGGTCAGGGCGGGCAGCTTGAGCTGACTGTCCGGCAGGTTGATGCCCTTGTCGCTGGCCAGCTTTTCGCCGCCGTCCCGGGCATGGGTGATTTCCACCTCGAGCCAGTTCCTTTCAATCCGCCGGATCACGCC
>DAIOGL010000039.1:3447-13349 GCA_036745235.1 Sulfuritalea sp. | reverse complement strand
CGTAAATGTCGCCAGTGCGGAAGCCTTGTGCAAGGACTTTCTTCACGGCAGCCTCGATGCGCCCGGCAGCAGACTCATCGTTGAAAGTGTAGCGCATCATCATGGCCGCCGACAGGATCGTGGCGAGCGGATTGGCCACGCCCTTGCCGGCGATGTCCGGAGCGGAGCCGTGCGAGGGCTCGTAAAGCCCCTTGTTGTCGGCGTCCAGCGAAGCCGACGGCAGCATGCCGATCGAGCCGGTCAGCATCGAGGCCTCATCCGACAGGATGTCGCCGAACATGTTGCCGGTGACCATGACGTCGAACTGCTTCGGATTCTTCACCAGCTGCATCGCCGCGTTGTCGACCAGCATGTGCGTGAGTTCCACGTCCGGATACTCCTTCCCGGTCTCGGTGGCGACGTCACGCCAGAGCTGGGTGCATTCCAGCACGTTCATCTTGTCGACCGAGCACACCTTGCGGCTGCGCTTGCGCGCCGCCTCGAAAGCCACGCGCAGGATGCGCCGGATCTCGCTCTCGGTGTAGTGCATGGTATTGAAGCCGAAGCGCTGCTCCTTGCCGTCGATAGTGCGCACCTCGATGCCGCGCGGCTGGCCGAAGTAGATGTCGCCGGTCAGTTCGCGCACGATCAGGATGTCGAGCCCCGCCACCACTTCCGCCTTCAGCGTGGAGGCATTGGCCAGTTCGGGATAGAGGATGGCCGGCCGCAGGTTGGCGAACAGGCCCAGGTGCTTGCGAATGCCCAGCAGCCCGCGCTCGGGTCGCTGCTCGCGCGGATTGTTGTCCCACTGCGGGCCGCCGACGGCGCCGAGCAGCACGGCATCGGCCGCCTGCGCGAGCTTCTGCGTCGCGTCCGGGTAGGGGCTGCCGGTGGCATCCACCGCACAGCCTCCCAGCAGGGCCTCCTCCATTTCCAGCTTCAGGTCGAGCGCTTTCAGGACCCGCACCGCCTCGGCTATGATTTCCGGGCCGATGCCATCGCCGGGCAGAACACAAATCTTCATCGATGATCCTTTATGCAAATAGCCAGGGCTGCTCGGCGCGGCGACGGGTCTCGAACTCGCGGATCTTGTCGGCGTGACGCAAGGTGAGGCCGATGTCATCCCAACCGTTGAGCAGGCATTCCTTGCGGAATGCGTCGACTTCAAAGGGGATCGCGTGACCGTCGGGGCGCACCACGCGTTGCGTCGGCAGATCGATGGTCAGGCGATAGCCCGGCGAATGCTCGGTGAGACCGAACAAGGCATCCATTTCGGCCTTCGGCAACACGATGGGCAGCAATCCGTTCTTGAAACAGTTGTTGAAAAATATATCGGCGAACGACTCGCCGATGATGGCGCGAAAGCCGAAATCGTGCAGCGCCCAGGGCGCGTGCTCGCGCGACGAGCCGCAGCCGAAATTGCTGCGGGCCAGCAGGATGGAGGCGCCCTGATAGCGATCCTGGTTGAGCACGAAATTGGGATTCTTCATCCGCTTCGTGCAATCCTGACCGGGCTCGCCGTGATCCATGTAGCGCCACTCGTCGAACGCATTCGGGCCGAAGCCGGAGCGCTTGATCGACTTGAGGAACTGCTTGGGAATGATGGCGTCGGTATCCACGTTGGCGCGATCGAGCGGCGCCACGAGACCATCGAGCTTGATGAATTTTTCCATTACTTGGTCGATTTCTCGATGGCCTCGCCACCCTTCTTGATGTCCTTGCCGATGCCTTGCACGGTATTGCAGGCGGACAGGACGAGCATCAGGGCGCAAGCGATAAGAATGCGGGGCATGGTCTTCTCCTCAGAGTAATTCACGAACATCGGCAAAGCGGCCGGCAATCGCCGCAGCCGCCGCCATGGCGGGGCTGACAAGATGCGTTCTGCCGCCCGCACCCTGTCGTCCTTCGAAGTTGCGATTCGAGGTCGAGGCGCAACGTTCGCCCGGACCGAGCCGATCATCGTTCATCGCCAGGCACATGGAGCAGCCCGGCTGCCGCCACTCGAAACCGGCCGCGATGAAGATCTTGTCCAGCCCCTCGGCTTCGGCCTGAACCTTGATCAGCCCCGAGCCGGGCACCACCAGTGCCAGCTTGACGTTGGCGGCGATCCTGCGGCCCCGTGCCACGGCCGCCGCGGCGCGCAGGTCCTCGATGCGGGAATTGGTGCAGGAACCGATGAAGACCTTGTCGATCGGGATCTGGTCGATCCGCATGCGCGGCGTGAGACCCATGTACTGCAAGGCGCGGGCCACGCCTTCGGCCTTGACCGGATCCTTGAAATCCTCGGGCGCCGGCACCGTGCCGTCGATCCCCGTCACCATTTCCGGCGAGGTGCCCCAGGTCACCTGCGGCACGATCTGGCGCGCGTCCATCTCGACCACCTTGTCGAACTGCGCATCCGCGTCCGACACCAGCGTGCGCCAGTAGGCCACGGCCTTGTCCCAGTCGGCGCCCTTGGGCGCGAAGCTGCGGCCCTTAAGATAGGCGATGGTGGTCTCGTCCGCGGCGACGAAGCCGACCCGCGCGCCGGCCTCGATGGCCATGTTGCACACCGTCATGCGGCCTTCCATCGACAGGGCGCGGATCGCCGAGCCGCCGAATTCGATGGCGTAGCCGTTGCCGCCCGCCGTGCCGATGCGTCCGATCAGGGCCAGCACGATGTCCTTCGCCGTAACGCCGGCGCCGACATTGCCTTCGACCTTGACCAGCATGGTCTTCGATTTCTTCTGCAGCAGGCATTGCGTCGCCAGCACGTGCTCGACTTCCGAGGTGCCTATGCCGTGGGCGAGGCAGGCGAAGGCGCCGTGCGTCGAGGTATGCGAATCGCCGCAGACCACGGTCATTCCGGGCAGCGTCACGCCGTTTTCCGGGCCGATGACATGCACGATTCCCTGGCGCTTGTCCTTGAAGGGGAAATAGGCCAAGGCCCCCGTTTCGCGGATATTGGCGTCGAGGGTTTCCACCTGCTGGCGCGAGATCGGATCGAGGATGCCGCGCTCCCAGTGCGAAGTCGGCGTGTTGTGATCGGCCGTGGCGACGATGGAGGACACCCGCCAGGGCTTGCGATTCGCCAGCTTCAGTCCTTCGAAGGCCTGCGGGCTGGTGACTTCGTGGATCAGGTGGCGATCGATGTACAGCAGGGCCGTGCCGTCCTCCTCGACGTGGACGACGTGGCTGTCCCAGAGTTTCTCGTAAAGCGTTCTCGACATGATTTCTGCAGCGTTGGCGTGAATTGCGAATTATCGCACAGCGACGCCCGCCGAATCATCCGGAACGCCCTGCCAGACCAGAACCAGCCCGAGCAGAGCGAGCAGCGACGCCGCGCTGAAAGTGATTCCGGGGCCGGCGCTTTCCCACAGGGCGCCCGCCAGCAGGGCACCGCCCAGGCCTCCGGCGCCATAGGCAGTGCTGCCGTAAAGCGCCTGCGCCCGCGCCTGGTGGCCCGCGACGAACCAGCGATTGAGGGCCGCCATGGTTGCGGCGTGGTGTGCGCCGAAGCTGGCGCCATGCAGCAGTTGGGCGAATACCAGGAGGCCGATGAACTCGACCGCCCAGCCGATGAGCATGAAACGCAGGCTGGCCAGCGCAAAGCACGCAAGCAGGATCAGCCGCATGGAAATCCGCGCCGAAATCCGCGGCATCAACAGGAAGACGACGATCTCGGCGACCACGCCCAGGGTCCACAGCAGTCCGACCAGTGTCTTGCCGTAGCCCTGCGCCACCAGGTGGATCGAGTAGAAGACGTAGAGCGCGCCGTGCGCCGCGGACATCAACAGTCCGGCGCCGAGGAGAAACACCACCTTGCGCTGGCGCAACACGTCCAGGATCGGACCGGCGACCTGGCCTGCATTGCTCCCGACCTCGGTCAGCGTCAGGGCGCTGACCAGCGTACCCGCCAGCAGGGCCCAGCTCACCCAAAGCAGAGAGCCGATCGGCGCCGAATCGAGCAGGAAGCCGACGCCCATCACGGTGACGACGAAGCCGACCGAACCCCAGAGCCGGATGCGGCCATAGCGTTCCGGGGTGGCGGCCAGATGCCCGAGCGTCAGCGCCTCGACCAGTGGCAGCGACGCACTCCAGAAGAAGTGAAGAATCGCCATGCCGATCAGCAGGCCGACGAAATCCTGCGTCAGGAACACCACCGAAAAACTGGCCACCGCCGCGGCGGTCGACGCCACGACGATGCGCACGCGCCGGCCGCCGCTATCCGCGAGCCAGCTCCACAGCAGGGGCGCCAGGAGCCGCATGAACTGCCCGAGCGACATCAGCACCGCGATGCGGCCGGCGGAAAATCCGATGGACTGGAGGTAGAGCGCGAAGTACGGCAGGAAGGCGCCGATGAAGGCGAAATACCAGAAGTACCAGGCAGCGAGACGCCCGTGTTGCCCCATGACAAATACCGCCAACCGTTGCCGGCGGCTCCGCTGGTCTAAGAGACGCTCCCTTTCAGGGCGCGGGGGCCTGCAGCATGGCGTAGAGCTCGTCCTTGAGCTTGACGCGCTGCTTCTTCATTTCCTCGAGCGCGGTATCGGCGATGGGCGCGTCGTTCTCTTCAAGCGCTTCGATCCGGGCGGTCAGCGCATCGTACTCGTCGGACAGGCGGGCGAAATGGGTGCTGCTCGCTTTCAGGGTGTGAATGGCTGCGGAGTACTCGGGAAATTCGTGGTGCAGGTCGTGGTGATCGACGTTCATTGCAGTTCCAGTTCTCTACGATTCGATTGCGTACGATTATCTTACTATCGGCCGTCCGGGAATTTTCGGCGTCGGGCAGGTCACGTCGGCGCACTGGGCGCGGTGATGCAGGGCGGCGTCGATCAGCACCAGCGCCAACATCGCCTCGGCGATCGGCGTGGCGCGAATGCCGACACAGGGATCATGCCTGCCGTGGGTTTCGACGATGGCCGGTTCGCCGGCGAGGTTGATGGTACGGCGCGGCAGGCGGATGCTCGACGTCGGCTTCACCGCCATCCTCACCACCACATCCTGCCCGGTCGAGATGCCGCCCAGGACGCCTCCCGCGTTGTTGCCGAGAAAGCCCTCGGGCGTCAGTTCGTCGCCGTGTTCGCTGCCTTTTTGCGTCACCGAGTCGAAGCCTGCGCCGATTTCCACGCCTTTGACCGCATTGATGCCCATCATCGCGTAGGCGATGTCCGCATCGAGGCGGCCATACACCGGGTCGCCCCAGCCGACCGGCACGCCGCGCGCCACGACGGTGACTTCCGCGCCGACGGAATCACCCGATTTGCGCAGGGCATCCATGTAGTCTTCGAGTTGCTGGACGATCCCGGCATTCGGTGCGAAGAAGGGATTGGTATCGATCGCCGCCTCGTCCTGCCATGGAATCCCGATGCTCCCCAACTGGCTCATCCAGCCGCGCACCGTCACGCCGTAGCGCTGCTGCAGCCATTTCCTGGCGATGGCGCCGGCGGCAACGCGCACGGCCGTCTCGCGCGCGGAGGCGCGACCGCTGCCGCGATGATCGCGAATGCCGTACTTCTGCCAGTAGGTGTAGTCGGCATGGCCGGGGCGGAACATCTCGGCGATGTTGCCGTAGTCCTTGCTGCGCTGGTCCTCGTTGCGGATCAGCAGTGCGATCGGCGTGCCCGTGGTGCGGCCTTCGTAGACACCGGAGAGGATCTCGACCGTATCCGATTCACGGCGCTGGGTGACGTGGCGCGAGGTTCCGGGCTTGCGCCGGTCGAGGTCATGCTGGATGTCCGCTGCGGATATCTCCAGGCCCGGCGGACAGCCGTCGACCACGCAGCCGATCGCCGGGCCGTGGGATTCGCCGAATGAAGTGACGCAGAAGAGCGAGCCGAATGAATTGCCGGACATGGGGTCTCAACGCTCCAGCAGGTCGAGTTTTCCGGTTTTCTTTTCCGCCCACTCGTCGGCGTCGGCCGGCGGTTCCTTGCGCTCGATGATGACCGGCCAGGTTTTCGCCAGTTCGGCGTTCAAGGCAATGAAGTGCTCCTGCCCCTTCGGCACGTCGTCCTCGGCAAAGATGGCCTCGACCGGGCATTCGGCCACGCAGAGGGTGCAGTCGATGCACTCCTCGGGATCGATCGCCAGGAAGTTCGGTCCCTCGTGGAAACAATCGACGGGGCATACGTCGACGCAGTCGGTGTATTTGCACTTGATGCAGGCTTCGGTGACGACATAAGTCATGATGGGGCTCCAGTTTTTTGGGACAATGTACCATCGCCATGGGCCATTGACACCAGCCGGCGTTCGCCATGGCCGAATTTTTTTGCTAGCATTCGATCATGGCAGCGAAGCTTCGCTGCAATCCATCGCGACATCCGGCCGCAGCCGCGCCAACCGGAACGCAAGAACCCCCGAGGAATCCATGAGCGAACACATTAACCATGTCACCGACAGCACTTTCAAAGCCGAAGTGCTCGACTCCGCGATACCGACTCTGGTCGACTTCTGGGCCGAGTGGTGCGGCCCCTGCAAGATGATCGCCCCGATTCTCGACGAAGTGGCCAAGGATTATGCCGGCAAGCTGCGCGTGGCCAAACTGAACATCGACGACAACCCGAAGGTTCCCGGCGAGTTCGGCATCCGCGGCATTCCGACGCTGCTTCTGTTCAAGGGCGGCAACGTCGAAGCGCAAAAAGTCGGCGCCCTCTCGAAATCGCAACTCACTGCATTCATTGACAGCAATCTCTGATCCCGTTACATTTCGGCCCGGAGTCTGATTCCGGGCCGCCCACCAGCAAGACCGGCGCGCCGGCCGCGTACCAGCGGTAAATGGCGCTGATTCAGTTCCCTTCCTGATCGAATTCTTTCCTGAATTCATCCCCTACACCCCCCAGTTCCGGCGTTGCGCCGGTATTTCTGCGCAGGTAGTCCATGCACCTATCCGAGCTAAAAACCCATCACGTCAGCCAACTGCTGGAGATGGCGGCCGCCGACAACATCGAAAACGCCAACCGGCTCCGCAAGCAGGACCTGATGTACGCCCTGCTGAAGAACCAGGCCAAGAAGGGCGAAACCATCTTCGGCGACGGCGTGCTGGAAATCCTCCCCGACGGCTTCGGCTTCCTCCGCTCGCCCGAGGCGTCCTACCTCGCCAGCACCGACGACATCTACATCAGCCCCAGCCAGGTGCGCCGTTTCAACCTGCGTTCCGGCGACACCATCGAAGGCGAAATCCGCGCCCCCAAGGAAGGCGAACGCTATTTCGCGCTGGTCAAGGTGGACCGCGTCAATGGCGAATCGCCCGAAGCGGCGAAGCACAAGATCCTGTTCGAGAACCTGACGCCGCTGCACCCGACCAACCACATGCTGCTGGAACGGGACATCAAGAGCGACGAGAACATCACCAGCCGCGTCATCGACATGATCGCGCCGATCGGCAAGGGCCAGCGCGGCTTGATCGTATCGCCGCCCAAGGCGGGCAAGACCGTGCTGATGCAGCACATTGCCAAAGCCATTACCACCAACCATCCCGACGTCACGCTGATCGTCCTGCTGATCGACGAGCGTCCCGAAGAAGTCACCGAAATGACCCGCACCGTCAAGGGCGAAGTCGTTGCCTCGACCTTCGACGAACCGGCCACGCGCCACGTCCAGGTCGCCGAAATGGTCATCGAGAAGGCCAAGCGCCTGGTCGAACACAAGCGCGACGTGGTCATCCTGCTC
This sequence comes from Sulfuritalea sp., assembly GCA_036745235.1. GTDB lineage: Bacteria > Pseudomonadota > Gammaproteobacteria > Burkholderiales > Rhodocyclaceae > Sulfuritalea. Next base: position 5,720 of record DAIOGL010000039.1, on the reverse strand, counting down.
GACTCGATCACCCGCCTGGCGCGCGCCTACAACACCGTGCAACCCGCCTCGGGCAAGGTGCTCACCGGCGGCGTGGACGCCAACGCCCTGCAGAAGCCCAAGCGCTTCTTCGGCGCCGCGCGCAACATCGAGGAAGGCGGCTCGCTGACCATCATCGCCACCGCCCTGATCGAAACCGGCTCGCGCATGGACGACGTGATCTACGAGGAGTTCAAGGGTACCGGCAACATGGAAATCCACCTCGACCGCAAGATGGCGGAAAAGCGCGTCTATCCGGCGATCAACGTCAATCGTTCCGGCACCCGCCGCGAGGAACTGCTGCTGGTGCCCGCCGTGCTGCAGAAGATGTGGATCCTGCGCAAGCTGCTGTACAACATGGACGACATGGAAGCCATGGAGTTCCTGCTGGACAAGGTCAAGGCGACCAAGAACAACGGCGAGTTCTTCGACGCCATGCGCCAGCGCTGATTGCACACAAACCGAAATTAGCGGATAATGCCGGGCTCTGTCGGTTCGCCAAACCCACGAACCGCGCCTGCGACCAAAAGGATATCGAAATGAAAGACGCCATCCACCCGAACTACGGTGACATCGAAGTCACCTGCAGCTGCGGCAACATCTTCAAGACCCGCTCCACCAGCGTCAAGCCGCTGCATATCGAAGTCTGCGCCTCCTGCCACCCGTTCTATACCGGCAAGCAGAAGATCGTCGATACCGCCGGACGCGTCGAGCGCTTCCGCCAGAAGTACAGCAAGAAGGCGGCCTGAATCTGGCCGGCACAGCAAGCCGACAAAACAGGCAGCCTTCGGGCTGCCTTTTGTTTTGTGGCGACCGCTTCCCGGGTAAGCTCGCACCGTGCCTGACCTGAGCGACCGCGACCCTATTCCTGCGCCGAGGCTGGCGCGGTACGGGACATTCCTTCTCTGCGCCATCTGGCTGCTGGCCGGAACCGTGGGCCATGATCCATGGAAGGCCGAAGACGCCATGCACCTCGGCGTCGCCTTCGGCATGGCCGGGGGCGACTGGCTGGTGCCGCGCATCGCCGGCGATCCGTGGCTGGTTACGCCCCCCCTGTACCACTGGATCGCGGCCCTGTGCGGCAAACTGCTGGGCGGGCTGCTGCCCTGGCACGATGCCGCCCGGCTCGCCTCGGTCGTGGTCGGCGCCGCCTTCCTCGCGACGCTTTCGCGCCTGGCGCAGCAACTGTTCGGCGCCAGCGCCGCGCTGGCCGCGCCCCTGCTTGCCATCGGCACCCTCGGCCTGCTGGTGCCGCTGCACGAGGCGCAACCGGCCATCGTCGCGATTGCCGGCTGCACGATCGCCCTCTGGGGCCTCTCGATCTGGCGCCAGTCGCCGCTGCGTGGCGGCCTGGTCTTCGGCGCCGGGATAGGCATCGGCTTCCTCGGCGCCGGCATCGACAGCGTGATCATTCCGCTGGCGACGGGGCTGATTCTGGCCCTGCACCCTGCGTGGCGGGTGCGTGGCAGCCTCATCGCCTGGCCCGCGGCAGCGGCCGTCGCGTTGCTGCTGATGCTGCCCTGGCCCCTCCTGCTGCGGCAGCAGGCCCCCGCCCTGTTCGACGTCTGGTGGAGCGCCGAGCTGGCCAGCCTGACATGGCACGGCGGCTTCAGCCGCGACCATCTCGAACTGCTGGCCTGGGCCAGCTGGCCGGTGCTGCCCCTGGCCCTGTGGAGCCTCTGGCTGGAGCGCAGGCATCTGCTCAAGGCGCCCACCGCCCTGCTGCTGGCCGCCGCCGCGGCGGGCCTGTCCGTCTTTTTCGCCGACATGCCGCGGCCGACCGTGCTGCTGCCCGCGCTGGTCCCCCTCACCCTGCTGGCGACGGCCGCGGCGGGCAGGCTGCGCCGCGGCGCCGCCAACGCCTTCGACTGGTTCGGCATGATGACTTTCACGCTGGTCGCCGGCCTGATCTGGCTGGGCGGCATCGCCATGCTGACCGGGGAACCGGCGCGCGTCGCGAAGAACTTCAGCAAGCCCGCGCCCGGCTTCATCGCCGAGGCCTCCATCCCGGCCATCGTGCTGGCGATCGCCGTCAGCGTCGGCTGGATCGCGGTGATGCTGCGCACCCCGCGCTCGCCCTGGCGCGCGGCCGCGCGCTGGAGCGTGGGGCTGACGACCATCTGGCTGCTGTTGATGGCGCTCTGGCTGCCGTGGATCGACTACGGCAAGAGTTACCGTAGCGTCAGCGCCGACTTTCGCCATGCGCTGGGCAATCATCCCGGCTGCATCGCGCGGCGCGGCCTGGGCCTGGCGCA
>DAIOGL010000039.1:1598-3347 GCA_036745235.1 Sulfuritalea sp. | reverse complement strand
CCCTTCGCCACTTCCGGCTTCCAGCGCTTGCACAATTCCTTGAGGGTCGACACGTCGAGATTCCGGTAATGAAACCAGTCCTCGAGTTTCGGCATGTAGCGCGCCATGAAGCGCCGGTCCTGGCAAATCGAATTGCCGCACATCGGCGTGGTCGCGCGCGGCACGTGGCGGCGCAGAAACTCCAGCGCCTGCGCCTCGACCTCGGCTTCGGCAAGGATGGAGTCCTTCACGCGCTGGACCAGCCCGGAGCGGCCATGCGTCTTGGTGTTCCACTCGTCCATTGCATTCAGCACCTCATCGGACTGATGCACCACCCAGATCGGCGCCTCGGCCACAATGTCGAGATTCGAGTTGGTGACAACCAGCGCCAGCTCGATGATGCGATCATTGTCCGGATTGAGGCCGGTCATTTCCATGTCCAGCCAGACGAGCGCGTTTTGATCCTGTGCCATAATTTTCCAAAGCCTGTTGCCGTAACCGCGCATTTTCGCACAGCAGGCCCCTGCCCATGACCCCATACCAATTCACATTGCTGTTTCTCGTCGTCCTCGCCGCGTCCACGGCGCTCCGCCTCTGGCTCGACGTCCGGCACCGGCGCCACGTCGTCGCCCACCGCGACCGGGTTCCGGCCGACTTCGCCGGACGCATCGAGCTCGAGGACCATCGCCGGGCCGCCGACTACACGGTGGCCAAGCTGCGCATCGGCCTGATCGAGATCGTCATCGACGCGGCCGTGCTGCTCGCCCTGACAGTGGGGGGCGTGCTCGGCCTGATCGACGAGGCGCTGCGCGCCTGGCTGGGCAGCGGCTACCTGCAGGGCCTGGTGCTGTTCGCCTGCGTCGGCCTGCTCGGCTTCGTCATCGGCCTGCCGGCCAGCCTCTACCGCACCTTCCGCATCGAGGCCCGCTTCGGCTTCAACAAGCTGACCTGGCCGCTGTGGTTCGCCGACCTGGCCAAGGGCGCCGCGCTCACCGTGCTGATCGGCGGGCCGCTGCTGCTCGCCGTGCTGTGGCTGATGGACGTCATGGGCAAGCAGTGGTGGCTGTACGTCTGGCTGCTCTGGCTCGGCACCAACCTGCTGGTGCTGTTCCTCTACCCGACGGTGATCGCGCCGCTGTTCAACAAATTCACGCCGCTCGAAGACGGATCGCTGAAAGCCCGCATCGAAGCCCTGCTCGCGCGCTGCGGCTTCTCCGCCTCGGGCCTCTTCGTGATGGACGGCTCCAAGCGCTCGGCGCACGGCAACGCCTATTTCACCGGCTTCGGCCGCGCCAAGCGCATCGTGTTCTTCGACACCCTGCTGGAAAAGCTGTCGCCGGAAGAAGTCGAGGCCGTGCTGGCGCATGAACTCGGACATTTCAGCCACCGCCACGTGATCAAGCGCATCGCGCTTTCCGCCGTCCTGAGCCTGGCCTTCCTCTGGCTGCTCGGCCAACTGATCGACCAGCCGTGGTTCTTCGCCGGCCTGGGAGTCGGCGCCGGCAGTACGGCGATGGGCCTGCTGCTGTTTTCCATGGTGCTGCCGGTCTTCCTCTTTCCGCTGGCGCCGCTGACGTCGGCGCTGTCGCGCCGCCACGAATACGAGGCGGACGCCTACGCCGCGAAGCAGACCGCCGCCGGCGACCTGATCGCCGCGCTGGTCAAGCTGTATCGCGACAACGCGGCCACGCTGACCCCCGATCCGCTGCACTCGCTGTTCCACGATTCCCACCCGCCCGCCAGCCAGCGCATCGCGCGGCTGAAACCACT
>DAIOGL010000039.1:0-1498 GCA_036745235.1 Sulfuritalea sp. | reverse complement strand
AAGCTCGATCCCTCGCCCCTGCTGCCGCTGCTGGCCGGCGAAAGCTCGGTCATGGTCGGGCAATCGGGCATGGGCAAATCGACCCTGATCAACGCCCTGGTGCCGGGCGCCGCGGCGGCCACGCGCGAGATCTCGACCGCGCTCGACACCGGCAAGCACACCACCACCTACGCCCGCCTCTACCGGCTGCCGAACGACACCTGTCCGGGCGGCACGCTGATCGACAGTCCCGGCCTGCAGGAATTCGGCCTCAAGCACCTGACGCCGCAGGAAATCGAATTCGGCTTCGTCGAGTTCCGCCCCTTCCTCGGCCAGTGCCGCTTCCGCGATTGCAAACACGAGGCCGAGCCGGACTGCGCGATCAAGGCCGCCGTCGCCAGCGGCGTGATCCACCCGCGCCGCCTCGAACACTTCCGCCAATTCACCTCCGAGTCGCGCCATGGATCGCACTGAGCGTTTCTACAAGATCGACCAGATGATCCACGACCGGAAGCTGGTGCCCTTCGTCGACCTGATGGCAGCGCTGGAAGTCTCGCGCGCCACGCTCAAGCGCGACCTCGAGTACATGCGCAACCGGCTCAACGCGCCCATCGTCTGGGACAGGGACGCCGGCGGCTACCGCTTCGACACGCCGCATGCCGAGGCCGGCGGCCAGTACGAACTGCCCGGCCTCTGGTTCAACTCCGGCGAAGTCCATGCGCTGCTCACGATGCAGCACCTGCTGACCGACCTCGATCCCGGCGGCATCCTCACGCCGCACATCCAGCCGCTGATCGCGCGCCTCAACAGCCTGCTCGGCAGCGCCGAGAACACCGCCGAGGAGATCCGCCGCCGCGTGCTGATCGTCGGCCTCGGCAAGCGCGACCTCAAGCTCGCGCATTTCGAAAAAGTCGGCGCCGCGCTGCTGCGCAGGAAGCGTCTGACCATCACCTACTTCGCCCGCGGCAGCGGCGAAACCACCGAGCGCGAAGTCTCGCCGCAGCGCCTGGTCTATTACCGCGAGAACTGGTACCTCGACGCCTGGTGCCACCTGCGCGACGACATCCGCAACTTTGCCCTCGATTCCATCCGCAACGCCGACGTCATGGAAAAGAAGGCGCGCGAGGTCTCGCACCGCAGCCTCGACGAAGTGCTCGGCGCCGGCTACGGCATCTTCTCCGGGCGCAAGCTGCAGCACGCGAAGCTGCGCTTCACGCCCAAGCGCGCACGCTGGGTGGCGCAGGAAACCTGGCACCCGAAGCAGAAGGGCAACTACGATGCGGACGGCTCCTGGCTGCTCGAATTCCCCTATGCCGACCACCGCGAACTGATCATGGACATCCTCAAGTTCGGCGCCGACGTCGAGGTGCTGGCCCCGTCCGACCTGCGCAGCCGCGTCGCCGTGGAAGCCGCGCGCATGACGCAGATGTATGCCGCCGCGCCCGAGCCCGCGAAGAAAGCGAAACCCTGATGCCCGCCAGCCTGGAAGGCCAGCTCGTCGTCGCGCTCTCGTCGCGCG
>DAIOGL010000038.1:11542-13463 GCA_036745235.1 Sulfuritalea sp. | reverse complement strand
CCAGGTCGGTGACGACGCCGCCGCAGGCGTAATGCGCGGCGGGCACCACGGGGATCGGCTCCCTGGTGATGTCGATGCCGAGTTTCAGGCAGCGGGCGAGGATGGTCGGGAAGTGCTCCTTGAGGAACTCGGGCGACTTGTGCGTCATGTCGAGGAACACGCAGTCGATGCCGTGGCGCTTCATTTCGAAGTCGATCGCACGGGCGACGATGTCGCGTGGTGCGAGTTCGGCGCGGCTGTCGTGCTCGGGCATGAAGCGCGTGCCGTCGGGCAGGCGCAGCAGCCCGCCCTCGCCGCGCAGCGCCTCGGAAATCAGGAAGGACTTGGCGTGCGGGTGGTACAGGCAGGTCGGATGGAACTGGATGAACTCCATGTTCGCCACCCGGCAGCCGGCGCGCCACGCCATGGCCACGCCGTCGCCCGTGGCGGTGTCCGGATTCGTGGTGTAGACATAGACCTTGCCGGCGCCTCCCGTGGCCAGCGCCGTATGGCTGGCCCCGAGGGTCAGCACGCGGTCGTGGACGATGTCCAGCACGTAGGCGCCGAGGCAGCGGTTGCGGGGCAGGCCGAGCTTGGCCGCCGTGACCAGGTCGACCGCGATGTGCCGTTCCAGAACCGTGATGTTGGGATGGTTCTTCACCTGCTCGGTCAGGGTCTGCTGCACGGCGGTGCCTGTCGCGTCGGCGGCATGGATGATGCGGCGCTGGCCGTGGCCGCCCTCGCGGGTCAGATGGAAGCCCAGCGGGGTGTTGTCCGCGGTGAAGGGAACTCCGCGCGCAATCAGCCACTCTATGGCCTCGCGACCGTGCTCGACCACGAAGCGGGTAGCGTCGGGATCGCACAGGCCGGCACCCGCGGTGAAAGTGTCGGCGACATGAGCCTCGACGCTGTCGGCCGGGTCGAGCACCGCGGCGATGCCGCCCTGCGCCCACGCGGAGGCGGAGTCCGCCAGCGTCTTCTTGGTGACCAGCGCCACGCGGCGGGTGTCCGCGAGCCTCAATGCCAGGGACTGCCCGGCGAGGCCGCTGCCGATGATGAGGACGTCGAAATGCTGAACGGCGGCTGTATTCATGGGGCGGGACTATATCACTGCCCCGAACGCGGAACTATTTTGAAGGCCGTCGGTCACTGTGGGCAGCGGCTGGCCTCAGGGCGGCCGGGACAGTGAGGAAAGTGGGCGGAGAGGCTTGTTATACTCGCTTGCGGTGAAATTGAAGCCGCGAATTTTTTCATCTGGCGAGAACAAACAGCAAAGCCCATGGGAGATCGCGAAGCGGACAGGATACTGGTCGAGCGGGTGCAGGCGGGCGACAAGCAGGCCTTCGGCCTCCTGGTTGCCAAGTATCAGCGCAAGCTCGCACGTCTGATTTCGCGCATGGTGCGTGATTCAGCCGAGGTGGAGGATATTGTTCAGGACAGCTTCATTCGGGCCTATCGGGCGTTGCCGGGGTTTCGCAACGACAGCGCTTTCTATACCTGGCTGTACCGGATCGGGGTCAACACCGCAAAGAACTGGCTGATGACCCACGGCCGGCGCGCTTCGGCGACGACCGGGGTGGATAGCGAGGAGGCGGAAGGCTATGACGATGCCGACCTGCTGCGCGACCACGATACTCCCGAGCGCCTGATGATGACGAAGCAGATCGGGCAGGTGGTGAACGCCGCGATGGAAGCCCTGCCCGAGGACTTGCGCACGGCGATCACCCTGCGCGAGATCGAAGGTTTGTCGTATGAGGAAATTTCGCAAGTGATGGACTGTCCGATCGGTACCGTGCGTTCGCGGATCTTCCGCGCCCGCGATGCGATTTCGGCGAAATTGAGGCCCCTGCTTGATGCGGCCCCGGATAAGAGATGGTGACGACATGAAGACACGGATTTCGGCACTGATGGACGGCGAACTCGAAGGCCACGAGATTGCGGA
>DAIOGL010000038.1:3747-11442 GCA_036745235.1 Sulfuritalea sp. | reverse complement strand
GGTGCGCGCAACATCCGCACCGTTGCCGCGTCGGGCGAGGGTCGTTGATGGCGGTTGTCCCGATCTCGCGGCTTGCCTTGCTGGCGGTTCTGCTGGCGGCCACACCGGCCCTGGCCGAAGACGGACTGGCCTTGTTGCAGCGCATTGCGCAGGCGTCCCGGCAATTGACCTACAGCGGCACCTTCGTCTATCGCAGCGGCGACAAGGTGGATGCCTCGCGCATCGCGCATTCGCTGAGCAACGGGCGCGAACTGGAACGGATCGAGGCCTTGGACGGCAGTCCTCGCGAGGTGCTGCGTGCCGGCAGCGAAGTGAAATGCTTCTTTCCGGAAGAGAAGCTGGTGATCATAGAAAACCGTTCGAGCCAGCGCGGCTTTCCGGCCTTGCTGCCCGCGGGCTTGGGCAGCCTGCCGGAACACTATGCAATTCGCAGCGGCGGACAGGCGCGGGTTGCGGGCATGAACAGCCGGGCCGTGCTGCTGGAGCCGCGCGACGCCTTGCGCTTCGGGCATGAATTCTGGATGGATGCCGCCAGCGGCCTGCTGTTGAAGGCCAATCTGGTCGGCGAACGCGGGGAAACGCTCGAGTCCTTTGCCTTCACCCAGGTCACGATAGGCGGCCCCCTCGAACAGGGGGCATTGAAGCCGCGCTTCGACAGCGAGCGCGTGCGGGTTCAGCAGGTACGGGCGACCGAGGTGAAGCCGGACGACATGGGCTGGAACTTCCGTACGGTGCTGCCCGGATTCCGCAGGGTGGCCACGATGAAGCGGCAGACGGCCCCCGGGAATCCGGAAAGCCTGCATGTGGTGTTCTCCGACGGACTGGCGTCGATCTCGGTCTTCATCGAGCCCGGCGGGTCGGGCGGGGAAGCGGAGGCCGTATCCAACGTCGGTCCGGTCAATGTGTATCGGCGCCAGGTGGGCGAGCACCGCCTGGTGGTCATGGGCGAGGTGCCGGCGCTTGCCGTGAAGCGGCTCGGCGACGGCATCGAGCGGAGACGCAAATGAGCCAATGCGATGCCGTGGTGGTCGAAGCCTCGGCCAGTGAGGTTCTGGTCGAAGTGCCCGGACGCGCCCCGGCCTGCGGCAGTTGCGAGACCCAGGACGCGTGCCAGACCGGTCTGCTCGGCCTGAGCGCAGGGCCGCGCAGGTACCGCGTGGAAAATTCGATCGGAGCCCGGGTCGGCGACCGCGTCAGCCTGACCGTGGCCGACGGCACGCTCTGGAGCGCCTCGCTGGCTTCGTATGGGCTGCCGGTCCTGCTGGCGATCGCCGGGGCTGCGATCGGGCAGTCCGTTGCGGGAGATCCCGGCGCGGCGACAGGAACCCTGGCCGGGCTTGGCTGCGGCCTGCTCCTGCTGCGCCGCAAGGAGCTGCGTGCACGGCGTGACGCCGGTTTGTTTTCGTTGCAAGTCCAAACCAAGGAAGTACGTTTCAAGGAAAAATCATGAAGAAACTTCTCGTGTCTCTCGTAGTGGCCTGTGCCTCCCTGCTTTCGTTTCAGGCGCAGGCGGCCGACCTGCCTGACTTCACGGAACTGGTCGAAAAGCAGGGGGCGACGGTCGTCAATATCAGCACCACCCAGATCATCAAGGGACGCCGTGGCGTCCATCCGTTCCAGTTCGACGGGGACGAGGCGATGCAGGAGTTCCTCCGCCGCTTCTTTCCGGGGCAGATACCGGGCCTTCCCGGCGCGCCGCAGGAGTTCAAGAACCGCTCGCTGGGATCGGGCTTCATCGTCAGCGCCGACGGTCACATCCTGACCAACGCCCATGTGGTCGATGGCGCCGACGAGGTGCTGGTCAAGCTCACCGACAAGCGCGAATTCAAGGCCAAGGTGCTGGGCTCCGACAAGCGCACCGACGTGGCGCTGATCAAGATCGAGGCCAGCAACCTGCCGGTGGCGAAGCTCGGCGATTCGACCCGGCTCAAGGTCGGCGAGTGGGTCGTGGCGATCGGCTCGCCGTTCGGCTTCGAGAATACTGTGACGGCCGGCATCGTCAGCGCCAAGGGGCGTTCGCTGGCCCACGAGAATTACGTGCCCTTCATCCAGACCGACGTGGCGATCAATCCGGGCAACTCGGGCGGGCCGCTGTTCAACATGAAGGGTGAGGTGGTCGGCATCAATTCGCAGATCTATTCGCGTTCCGGCGGTTCCATGGGCGTGTCGTTTGCGATCCCGATCGATCTGGCGATGGAAGTCCAGAGCCAGTTGCGGGCCAAGGGCAAGGTCAGCCGCGGACGCCTCGGCATCGGCATCCAGGAAGTCAGCAAGGATCTGGCCGATTCCTTCGGCCTGCCCAAGGCCCAGGGCGCACTGGTGGCCTCGGTGGAGAAAGGGACGGCGGCCGACAAGGCCGGCATCGAAGTGGGCGACATCATCCTCAAGTTCGACGGCAAGACCGTGGGCGAATCCAGCGACCTGCCGCGCATGGTTGCCGCAACCCGGCCCGGCAGCAAGGCGGTGGTCCAGATCTGGCGCAAGGGCGTAAGCCGCGACGTGAACGTGACGGTCGGCGAGATACCGGATGATGAAGCCGGTGCGCGCACGGCCGCTCGCGGCGGCAAGCCCGGCGAACCGCCTGCGGCAGCCAACCGGCTCGGGCTGGTGCTGGGCGTGCCGACCGCGGAACAGAAGCGCACCCTGGGCATCCAGCACGGACTGATCGTCGAGGAAGTCAGGAATGGCGGCACGCGCACCGAACTGCGCTCCGGCGACATCATCCTGGCGATGATCGTCAAGGGCAGCCAGACCGACATCAAGTCGCTGCCGCAGTTCAACGACCTGCTGAAGGGGGTCGACAAGGGCGCCACGATCACCCTGCTGGTACGGCGGGGCGATTCCCAGACCTTCCTCACCATCAAGGGCTTGTCTGAAAAATAGCCGACAGGCGGGCGGGTCCCTGCCGCTGACCCTGTTCAGCCGCGACTACTGCCACCTCTGTCACGACATGCTCGCCGCGCTGCAGGCCCTGCGCGGCGAGCCCGGCGTGCCGCATTTCGACATCGTGGTGGTGGATGTCGATGCCGACCCGGTGCTGGAAGAGATGTACAACGAACTGGTGCCGGTGCTGGTCGATCGCGAAGGTCGCGAACTCTGCCACTACTTCCTCGATGCGGCGAAAGTACGTGAGTATTTGGGTGCTTTGGGCTAAAATCTGCCCCTTGCTTTAATGCCTCCAAGGTGCTCAAGGGCTTGAATGAGCGCCTTTTTTTATTGTCCCCATGGATCACATCCGCAACTTCTCCATCATCGCCCATATCGACCACGGCAAATCGACCCTGGCCGATCGCATCATCCATCGTTGCGGCGGTTTGTCCGACCGCGAAATGGAGGCGCAAGTCCTCGATTCGATGGACATCGAGCGCGAGCGCGGCATCACCATCAAGGCGCAGACCGCGGCGCTCAGCTACAAGGCGCGCGACGGCCGGATCTACAACCTGAACCTGATCGATACCCCGGGGCACGTGGACTTCTCCTACGAAGTCAGCCGTTCGCTGTCGGCCTGCGAAGGCGCACTGCTGGTGGTCGACGCCTCGCAGGGCGTCGAGGCGCAGACCGTGGCGAACTGCTACACGGCGATCGAACTCGGCGTCGACGTGGTGCCGGTGCTGAACAAGATCGATCTGCCCGCCGCCGATCCCGACAACGCGCGCCAGGAAATCGAGGACGTGATCGGCATCGATGCCACCGACGCGATCCTGTGCTCGGCCAAGACCGGCCTCGGCGTCGATGACGTGCTGGAAGCCGTCATCGCGCGCATCCCGCCGCCCAAGGGCGATCCGGACGCGCCGCTGAAGGCGCTGATCATCGACTCGTGGTTCGACAACTATGTCGGCGTGGTGATGCTGGTGCGCGTGGTGGACGGCACCCTGCGCGCCAAGGACAAGATACTGCTGATGGCGGAAGGCTCGCAGCACCTGGTCGAACAGGTCGGCGTGTTCACGCCCAAGTCGGTGACGCGCAGCGAACTGCGCGCGGGCGAGGTCGGCTTCATCATCTCCGGCATCAAGGAACTCGACGCCGCCAAGGTGGGCGACACGGTGACCATCGCCGACCGGCGGGCCGCCCAGGCACTGCCCGGCTTCAAGGAAATCAAGTCGCAGGTCTTCGCCGGCCTCTATCCGATCGAATCCAACCAGTACGAGTCGTTGCGCGACTCGCTGGAGAAGCTCAAGCTCAACGATGCCTCGCTGCACTACGAGCCGGAAGTGTCACAGGCGCTCGGCTTCGGCTTCCGCTGCGGTTTCCTCGGCCTGCTGCACATGGAAATCGTGCAGGAACGACTCGAGCGCGAGTTCGACCAGGACCTGATCACCACCGCGCCGACCGTGGTGTATGAAGTCCTGATGCGCGACGGCACGACGATTCAGGTGGAAAACCCGGCGAAGCTGCCGGAAGTGCAGAAGATGGAGGAAATCCGCGAGCCCATCATCACCACCAAGATATTCGTGCCGCAGGAATATCTCGGTGCGGTGATCACCCTGTGCGAGAGCAAGCGCGGCTCGCAGGTGAACATGGCCTACCACGGCCGCCAGGTGCAACTGACCTACGACATGCCGATGGCCGAAGTGGTCATGGATTTCTTCGACAAGCTGAAGTCGGTGTCGCGCGGCTACGCTTCGCTCGACTACGAGTTCAAGGAATATCGGGCGGCCGACGTGGTCAAGCTCGACGTATTGATCAACGGCGACAAGGTGGACGCCCTGTCGCTGATCGTGCATCGCGCCAACGCGCCGTATCGCGGCCGCGAGCTGGCGGCCAAGATGCGCGAGCTGATTCCGCGCCAGATGTACGACGTCGCCATCCAGGCGGCGATCGGTTCGACCATCGTCGCCCGCGAGAACGTCAAGGCGATGCGCAAGGACGTGCTGGCCAAGTGCTACGGCGGCGACATCACGCGCAAGAAGAAGCTGCTGGAAAAGCAGAAGGCCGGCAAGAAGCGCATGAAGCAGGTCGGCAGCGTCGAAATTCCCCAGGAAGCTTTCCTCGCCGTGCTGCGCGTGGGTGACAAATGAACTTCGCTTTGATTCTCTTCATTCTCGTCGTTGCCACCGGCATCGTCTGGTGCTTCGATTATTTCTATGCCAGGAAGAAGCGCCCGGCCGACGCCAGGGACCCGTGGTGGGTCGAGTACGGCGGCAGCTTCTTCCCGGTCATCCTCGCGGTATTCCTGCTGCGCTCCTTTCTCGTGGAGCCGTTCAAGATTCCGTCCGGCTCGATGATCCCGACCCTGCTGGTGGGCGATTTCATCCTGGTGAACAAATACACCTACGGCGTGCGCCTGCCGGTGCTCAACAAGAAGGTCGTCGAGCTGAATTCCCCGCAACGCGGCGACGTCGTGGTGTTCCGCTATCCGCCGGATCCCTCGCTCGACTACATCAAGCGCGTGGTCGGCCTGCCGGGCGACAAGGTGGTCTATCGCAACAAGAAGCTGACCATCAACGGCCAGGAGATCGTGCAGAAGAAGACCGACGACTACCTCGATCGCGACCGCCTGTTCTATACGCCGCGCTTCGTCGAAACCCTCGGCAGCGTCGATCACCATATCCTGATCGAACCCGACGCGCCGCCCTTCATCCAGCAGATCGTCCGCTTTCCGCATGCCGATAATTGTCACTACAATAGCGAGGGCGTCAGTTGCGAGGTTCCGCCCGGGCACTATTTCATGATGGGCGACAATCGCGACAATTCGCAGGACAGCCGTTTCTGGGGCTTCGTCCCTGACGAAAACCTGGTCGGCAAGGCTTTCTTCATCTGGTTCAATTTCAGCGATCTGAAACGGATCGGCTCGTTTCGCTAGGGGATAACATGAAATTTCAGCGTGGTATCAGTCTGAATGCTATCGTGCTCACGGGCGCGGCTCTTGCGGTGCTGGCGCTGCTCGGGATGAAGGCCGTGCCGCCCTGGATCGAGTACGGCAACGCCGTCAAGGCGATCAAGGGGACCGCGAGCGACAGCAGCCTCAAGGACGCCTCGGTGGCGCAGGTGCGCTCCGCCTATGGCCGGCGCGCCGACATGGACGACGTCAAGGCCGTGCCGCCGGCGGACTTGGATATCACCAAGGAAGCCGGCGAGCTGGTGATCTCCTTCAAGTACGAAAAGAGGGTGCCCCTGTTCGGCAATGTCAGCCTTCTTTACGATTTCGAGGCCAGCACGGCAAAACAATGAAGCAGCAGCGTCTGGAGGCAGCGCTCGGCCATGTCTTTGGCCGGCCGGACTTGCTGCGTCAGGCGCTCACCCACCGCAGTTTCGGGTCTCCCAACAACGAGCGCCTCGAGTTCCTCGGCGACTCGGTGCTGAATTGCGCGATCGCCGGTTACCTCTACCGGCGTTTTGCCGCCCTCAAGGAAGGCGAACTTTCCCGCTTGCGTGCCAGCCTGGTCAGGCAGGAAACCCTGGCCGACATCGCCCGCGGCCTGGCGCTCGGCGACCTGCTCCATCTGGGCGAAGGCGAACTGAAGAGCGGCGGCAGCCGGCGTCCGTCGATCCTGGCCGACGCGCTGGAAGCGATCGTCGGCGCCATCTATGTCGATGCCGGCTTCGATGCCGCGCGGTCCGTCATCGAGCGTCTGTACGAGCCCGCGATGACCCGCATCGATCCCACCGATCCGGGCAAGGACCCGAAAACCGCGCTACAGGAAATCCTGCAGGGGCGGCATCTGCCCCTGCCGCGCTACGGCCTGGTGGCCACCCACGGCGAGGCGCACGCCCAGCAGTTCGACGTCGAATGCCTCATTCCGGAACTGGGCATCCGCAGCACGGGCACCGGCGCCAGCCGGCGCATCGCCGAACAGCAGGCCGCGCAGCGGGCCATTGCAGAGATCAAGCCATGAATCCAGTTTTTCGCACCGGTTACCTCGCGGTCATCGGCCGTCCCAACGTCGGCAAGTCGACCCTGACCAATCGCCTGGTCGGCGCCAAGGTCAGCATTACCTCGAAGAAGGCGCAGACCACGCGGCATCGCATCCACGGCGTGCTGACCACCGAGGACGCCCAGCTCATCTTCGTCGATACGCCGGGCTTTCAGATGACGCACAAGAATGCGCTCAATCGCCTGATGAACCGCAGCGTGACCTCCACCTTCGCCGACGTCGACGTGATCCTGCTGGTGGTCGAAGCCGGCAACTGGGGCAACGGCGAAAGCGAAATCCTGCGCATGCTGCCGGCCGGCACGCCGGTGGTGCTGGTGATCAACAAGATCGACCGGATGGCCGACAAGGCCGAGCTGCTGCCCTTCATCGCCAAGGTTTCCGCGCTGCACGAGTTCGCCGACCTGATCCCGGTGTCGGCCGAGAAGGGCCTCGGCACCAAGGAATTGCTGACCACCGTCGCCCGCTACCTGCCCGAGGCGCCGCCGGTGTTCGATGCCGACGACATCACGGATCGCTCCGAGCGGTTCATGGCCTCCGAGATCCTGCGCGAAAAGCTGTTCCGCAACCTGGGCGAGGAACTGCCCTACGGCATCGCCGTGGAAATCGAGAAGTTCGAACAGGAAGGCGACCTGCGCCGGATTCACGCGGCGGTGATCGTCGATCGTGCCGGACACCGCGCCATCGTCATCGGCAAGGGCGGCGAACGGATGAAGCGCATCTCGACCGACGCGCGCAAGGAAATGGAGACCCTGTTCGGCGGCAAGGTCTGGCTCGAGACCTGGGTCAAGGTCAAGGGCGGCTGGGCCGACGACGAGCGCGC
>DAIOGL010000038.1:2384-3647 GCA_036745235.1 Sulfuritalea sp. | reverse complement strand
TTCCAGCCGCTGGAACTCGGCTGGTTCGGCGGCGGCGAGGTCAAGACCCTGGCCAAGGCCGAATGGCTCGGCGGCATGCCGCTGCTGGGCGGGCGCTGCCTGCTGCTCGGCTACTACCTCAACGAACTGCTGCTGAAAATGCTGCCGCGCGAGGACGCCCACAGCGCGCTGTTCGACGCCTACGCTTCCGCCCTGCGCGCACTGGCCGCGGGCGGCGCCGACGCACCGGAGCTGCGCCGCTTCGAGAAAACCCTGCTGAAGGAACTCGGTTACGGCCTGACGCTCGACATCGACATGGACACCGGCCAGCCGGTGGTGGCGGAGGGCGAATACACCTACCTGATCGAGCGCGGCCCGGTGGCAAGAAGAGTCGGCGCTGGCGAGACGGCGACAGTGAGCGGCAAGACCCTGCTCGACATGGCGGCGGACGACTATGCCGATCCCCGCACGCGACTCGAAAGCCGGCAGCTCATGCGCCAGCTGATCGCCCATCACATGGGCGGCAAGCCGCTGCAATCGCGGCGCGTATTCATGGAATTGCAGGAACTGTGATCCAATCGGCAATCCTTGCGGAGGCAGCATGATAGAACTCGGCGTCAACATCGACCACGTAGCGACGGTGCGCGAGGCGCGCAAGATCCACGAACCCGATCCGGTCTGGGCGGCCGTCGAAGCGCACCTCGGCGGGGCCGACGGCATCACCGTGCATCTGCGCGAAGATCGCCGCCACATCCAGGACCGCGACGTGCGCCGCCTGCGCGAGCTGACCCACATCAAGCTCAACCTCGAAATGGCGGCCACCGAAGAGATGGTCGGCATCGCCTGCCAGATCAAGCCCGAGATGGCCATGCTGGTGCCCGAGGGCCGGCACGAAATCACCACCGAGGGCGGGCTCGACGTCGCCGGCCAGGAGGCGCGCCTGCGCGAGGTGGTGGCGCGGCTCTCCCACGCCGGCATCGTCACCAGCGCCTTCATCGACGCCGAACTGCCGCAGGTGGAAGCCGCCGCCCGCATCGGCGTGCGCGTCTGCGAAGTCCACACCGGGCCCTACGCGCATGCCTTCTACGCCCACGGCCGCGATGCCGAAAGCCCGTCGGTGCTTGCCGAACTGGACAAGATCCGCATCGCCGGCAGGGCGATTCGCGACGCCGGCATGCGCTTCAATGCCGGCCATGCGCTCAACTACTTCAACGTGCAGCCGGTGGCGGCCCTGCCCGGCATCCGCGAACTGCACATCGGCCACGCCATCGTCAGCCGCGCGAT
>DAIOGL010000038.1:0-2284 GCA_036745235.1 Sulfuritalea sp. | reverse complement strand
GCGCATGGCCGACTACTGGCAGCGCCACGGCGAGCGCGGCCTGGAGAAGATGCTGGCGCCCGAAGAGCGCGAAGCCTGCCGCAGCAGCCTCGATCCGGCGCGCTTCCTCGCCAAGCGCTTCGCCGCCAAGGAGGCGCTGGGCAAGGCGCTCGGCACCGGCGTGCGCGCGCCCGTGCTGCTGCCCGACATCGCCGTCGGGCACGACGAGCTCGGCAAGCCGGCTTTCGTTTTCGCGCCGCCGCTCGCCGCCCATCTTGCCGAACGCGGGCTGACCGCCCACCTTTCCATCAGCGACGAGCAGGATTACGCCGTCGCCTTCGTCATACTGGAAACACGATGAACACCCTCCCGCTCGGCCCGCTGATGATCGACGTCGCCGGCCTCGAACTCTCCGCCCTCGACCGCGAACGCCTGGCGCACCCGCTGGTCGGCGGCGTGATCCTGTTCGCGCGCAACTACCGCGACACGCAGCAGCTCACGGCTCTGTGCGCGGCGATCCACGCCCTGCGGTCGCCGGCGCTGCCGATCGCCATCGACCACGAAGGCGGCCGCGTGCAGCGCTGCCGCGAAGGCTTCACCCATGTGCCGCCGATGCGCCGCCTCGGCGAATTGTGGGACCGCGATCGGGCCGCCGCGCGCGCGGCCGCCGCCGACGTCGGCTACCTGCTCGCGGCGGAGCTTCGCGCCTGCGGCGTCGATTTTTCCTTCACCCCGGTGCTCGACCTCGACTGGGGCCCCAGCGGCGTCATCGGCGATCGCGCCTTCCACCGCGATCCGGTGGCGGTCAGCGAGTTGGCCGGCGCCCTGATCGACGGCCTGCGCGCCGCCGGCATGGGCTGCTGCGGCAAGCACTTCCCCGGCCACGGCTGGGTCGCGGCCGATTCGCACCTGGCGATCCCGGTCGACGAGCGCAGCCTTGCCGAGATGGCGCCCGACCTGGAACCCTACCGGCATCTCAGGCTCGACGGCGTGATGCCGGCCCACGTGATCTACCCGCAGGTCGACGGCCGTCCCGCCGGTTTCTCGCCGGTCTGGCTGGAAAAGCTGCGCAAGGAATTCGCCTTCGACGGCGTCATCTTCAGCGACGACCTGTCGATGGAGGGCGCCAGCTTCGCCGGCGACATGGTCCAGCGCGCCGAAGCGGCCTGGGCCGCAGGCTGCGACATGCTGCTGATCTGCAATGCGCCGGATGCGGTGGCCCAGGTGCTGGACGACTGGAAGCCGGCGCATGACCCGGTGCGATCAGCGAGGCTGGCGCGTCTTTCGCCGCCGACCGCTTGGCAGCAGGATGCCGCGCGCTACGCGGCGGGCAGGGCGGCGGTGGAGAACCTCACCGCCTGAGAGGGCGGGTTGCAGGAGTCGGCGCCGGCGGGACGGCGCGTACCGGGCAATCGATGCAGACCCCCCACGGCTCTCCGCATCAGCCCGGGATCTCGGGCTCGACGAGTGTTGCAAGCTGGGCAAGGGATTCCTGCCACCCGAGGTAGCACATCTCGAGGGGAATAGCTTCAGGGATCCCTTCTTGCACGATGTTGATCTCAGTGCCGCAGGACACCTTCGTCAAGGCCACCGTCACCTGTATCTCGCCCGGCAAGTTCGGGTCGTCGAATTTGTCGGTGTAGCGAATCCGCTCGTGAGGAACAAGTTCGAGGTACTCGCCACCGAAGGAGTGGCCGTTCCCTGATGTGAAATTGGTGAACGACATCCGGAAGCTGCCGCCGACCTTGGCATCCATATGGTGAACCTTGCAGGTGAAACCATAGGGCGGTATCCACTTCGCCATTGCGTCGGCGTCCAGGAACGCCCGATACACGCGCTCCGGAGGCGCGCGGAGCACACGATGCAGTCGCACAGTACCTGTAGGCATTTACGGTTCTCCTCTCAAAGTGTCGCTCGGTGGAAGTCTGGCGTTACGGCGTTGTATGGGCACTGGCGGACCGTGACGCCAGGGAATGAAGTGGCCAAGGGGGCGGGACAGTCTGCTTTGCGTCGTCGTGTCGATAATTCTCGGAAAGACAAATCACTCGGACCCGTTTGCTTGGAAGCGCATGGCCGTCGTCATGGCCGGGTGGCCGCCGGCGCCAGCAGCAGGACTGCCCACCAGGCGCCGATCCCCATCTGCACCGCGAACGCGGTGAAACGCAGCGTGACCGCCGTGGCGGATGTCGATGCCAGGTGGATCAGCGACTGAAGGATGCGCGCCGCAAGCAGGACATAGGCCAGCGGATCGCTCAGGGCCGACTGCCCGGCGACCACCGCGACGAGCATCAGGCCGCCGAAAATC
>DAIOGL010000037.1:6396-13557 GCA_036745235.1 Sulfuritalea sp. | reverse complement strand
TTTCGCGGCTCGCCAGGCCGACCTTGTCCAGCGCCGCGCGAACGCGCTGTGCGGCCTCCCTGGGCGGAAAGCCGGCGATGGACAGGGGCAGCATGACGTTCTCGAACACATTGCGATCGAAGAGCAGTTTCTGGTCCTGGAACACCATGCCGATGCGGCGCCGCAAATAGGGCAGCGCCGAACGCGGGAGTCCGCCGACGTTCTGGCCGCCGACCAGGACCGCGCCGCCGGTGCACTTTTCCACCGCCGCAATGAGCTTCAACAGGGTCGACTTTCCTGCACCCGAGTGGCCGCCGACAACCACCATCTCGCGTTCCGCCACGTCGAAACTGAGGTCGGAAAGTGCATCGACGCCCGGCGGATAGCGCTTGGATACGTGATCGAAACGGATCACTAGGAGGGTCCCAGCAGTGCCTCGACAAACTCGCCGGCGCGAAAAGTCTGCAGGTCGTCGATGCCTTCGCCGACACCGATGAAGCGTACCGGCTTCGGGCACTGGCGGGCGATCGCGGCAAGCACGCCGCCCTTGGCCGTGCCGTCGAGCTTGGTGATGACCAGTCCGGTGACGCCGATCGCCTTGTCGAAGGCCTTGACCTGCTGCACGGCGTTCTGGCCGATGTTGGCGTCGAGCACCAGCAGCACTTCGTGGGGCCCCGTGTCATGGGCTTTCTGAATCACGCGGCGCACCTTGGCGATCTCCTCCATGAGGTGCAGCTGCGTCGGCAGGCGGCCAGCCGTGTCGGCCAGCACCACGTCGATTTTGCGCGCGCGGGCGGCGTTGATCGCATCGAACACGACGGCCGCAGGGTCCCCGGATTCCTGCGCGATGACGGTAACGCCGTTCCGGTCACCCCATGCCGTCAGCTGCTCGCGGGCCGCGGCGCGGAATGTGTCGCCGGCGGCGAGAAGGACGCTCTTGCCCTGGCCCTGGAAGTGCTTCGCCAGCTTGCCGATCGAGGTGGTCTTGCCGGCGCCATTGACGCCCGCGATCATGATCACGAAGGGCTGATGGCCGCTGGCGTCCAGCGGCTGTTCCAGGGGCGCGAGCAGGGTTTGCAGGCCCTTTGCCAGGGCCGAACGCAGTTGGGCAGGCGTTTCCAGCTTGTCCTTCTTGACGGTCGCCTTGAGCTCCGCCAGCAGCCAGTGCGTCGCCTCGACGCCGCAGTCCGCCATCAGCAGCGTGCTTTCCAGATCCTCGAGCAGCTCGTCGTCGATCTTCGCCCGGCTGAACAGCTCGGTCAGCGGCGTATTGAGGGTGGCGCGGGTGCGGGACAGGCCGGCCTTGAGGCGTTCGCTCCACGAGGCGCGCGGCGCCGGGGTTGCGGCAGCCTGGGCGGCGGGGTCGTCCTTTGTCTTTAGGAAACCAAACATGCGGAATGCGGTCGGAGGCAGGAGCCGCGCTAAGATGCGCGACTCGAGAATTCTAACAGAAGCCCCATTTTTCCAATCGCGCCGACCGCCAATCCCTGACATGAAACCATTGCTTGTGCCGCTTGTCCTGCTGGCTTTCGCCGTATCGCCAGCGCCGACTCTTGCCAACCCTTTCGAAACCAGGCTCGCCAACGGTCTGCGCGTCATCGTCAAGGAAGACCCGCGCGCGCCGACCGCCGTCCATATGGTCTGGTACCGCGCCGGCAGCATGGACGAAAAGGACGGCACCTCGGGCGTCGCCCATGCGCTGGAGCACCTGATGTTCAAGGGCACCAAGAATCTGCCCGCGGGCGAATTCAACAAGCGGGTCGCCGAGGCCGGCGGCCGCGACAATGCCTTCACCAGCCGCGACTACACGGCCTACTTCCAGATCGTGCCGAAGGCCGCGCTGCCGCAGATGATGAAACTCGAATCGGACCGCATGGCGAACCTGACGCTGGACGCCAAGGAATTTGCATCCGAGATCAAGGTGGTGATGGAGGAGCGGCGGCTGCGCACCGACGACAATCCGCAGTCCCTGGTACACGAAGCGCTGAATTCGACAGTGTTCCGCGCGCATCCCTACCGGCGGCCGATCATCGGCTGGATGGATGACCTCGAGCACATGACCTGGCAGGATGCGCGCGACTGGTACAGGCAGTGGTATGCGCCGAACAATGCCTATGTGGTGGTGGTGGGCGATGTCGACCACCGCGAGGTATTCCGGCTGGCACAGAAGTACTACGGCCCGCTCAAGGCGCATGCCCTGCCGGAGCGCAAGCCGCAGAACGAACCCGAGCAGGCAGGCATTCGCCGCGTAAGCGTCAAGGCGCTGGCCAAGTTGCCCTACCTCGCCATGGCCTGGAAGGTGCCCAAGCTGCGCGATGTGCAGAAGGATCGGGATCCGTATGCGCTGGAGGTGCTGGCGGCGGTGCTCGACGGCCACGACGCCTCACGCTTTTCGAAGAATCTGGTGCGCGGAACGAAGGTCGCCCAGTCGGCAGGCGCCGGCTACGATGGCTCGCTGCGCGGCGAGGCCACTTTCGTTCTCGACGGACAGCCGGCCGAAGGCAAGACCGTCGCCGATCTGGAAGCCGCGCTGCGCGGCGAGATCAAGCGCGTTCAGGACGAAGGCGTCTCGGCCGAGGAACTCGCCCGCGTCAAGACGCAGTCCATCGCCGCCCAGATCTACAAGCGCGACTCGCTGATGGCCCAGGCCATGGAGATTGGCGGCACCGAGGCGGCCGGGCAGTCGTGGCGCGACATCGATACCCTGCTGGAAAAACTCAAGAGCGTTACCGCGGAGGAAGTGCAGGGGGTGGCGAAGAAATACTTCACCGACGACACCTTGAGCGTCGCCGTGCTCGATCCTCAGCCCGTCGAACAAAGCAAACCGAAGAAGCCCTCCGGGGCAGTGAGGCACTGATGAAGCAAAGCAAATTGAACGCCCCCCACCCCCGTTCCACGGCTGGCTTTGCACAGCCAGCCGGCTGCGGCGGCGCAAAGCAGTGCTTTGCGAAACCCCGCCTCCGCCCCCTTCCCGGGGCGGGGCTACTGGTCGGGTCGCTTCGCTCGATTATTGTGGGACGCTCGCGAGCTCGTTTCGCGTTGATCTGTCTGCTGACGTCCCTGGCATCGAGCCTCGCCTTGGCCGGGGTGAAGATCGAGCATTGGATTGCGCCCTCCGGCGCGAAGGTATATTTCGTCGAGACGCGCGTGCTGCCCATTCTCGATGTCCAGCTCGACTTTGCCGCCGGCTCGGTCTTTGCGCCCGAGGCCAAGGCAGGTCTCGCCGGCCTGACGCAGGGGCTGCTGGAAGCCGGCGCCGCCGATCTGGATGAAGAGCATATCGCCGGACGCTTGGTCGACATCGGTGCGCGGCTGGGTGGCGGAGTCGACAGCGACCGGGCCAGCGTCAGTCTGCGCACTCTCTCATCCAGGCCGGAGCGCGAATCGGCGCTCGATTTGCTGCGCACCGTGCTGTCGGCGCCGACTTTCCCGCAGTCGGTGCTGGAGCGAGAAAAGGGGCGCACCATCGCCAGCATTCGCGAAGCGGAAACCCGGCCCGATGCCATTGCCGCCAAGCGTTTCGCGGCGGCGATCTATCCCGGCCACCCTTACGGCGTCAGTCCGACGGTGGACAGCGTGGCCGCCGTCAGCCGCGAGGATCTGGTGGAATTTCACCGCCGCCATTACGGCGCCAGGGGCGCCATCGTCTCCATCATCGGCGATGTATCGCGGGCGGAGGCGGAAGCCATCGCCCGGCGTCTGACCGAAGCGCTGCCGCCGGGCGGCGCGGAGCTCGTTCCGCCGCCGGTGACCAAGCCGCAGCGCGGCACGATCAAGATCGCCCATCCGGCGGCGCAAAGCCACGTACACATCGGCCTGCCGGCGATCCGGCGCAGCGATGCCGATTATTTCCCTCTGCTGGTGGGCAACTACACGCTCGGCGGCGGCGGTTTCGTTTCGCGCCTGATGAAGGAGGTCCGCGAGAAGCGAGGCTATGCCTACAGCGTGTATTCCTACATCGCTCCGCGCAAGCTTGAAGGCCCGTTCGAGATCGGCCTGCAAACCAAGCGCGAACAGGTCGGAGACGCGCTCAAGGTGGTGGACGAGGTGCTGACCGGCTACATCGCGCAAGGCCCGACACCGAAGGAGCTGGCGGCGGCGAAGAAGAACCTGGTCGATGGTTTCGCCCTGCGCATGGACAGCAACGCCAAGCTGCTCGGCTACCTTTCCGCGATCGGCTTCTACGGCCTGCCGCTGACCTACCTCGATGATTTTCCGGCGAAGGTGAAAGCCGTCACCGCCGAGCAGATCAGGGCCGCCTTTGTCCGCCATGTGAAGGCCGAGAATCTGGTCACCGTGGTTGTCGCCGCCGACTGAACTGACGCCTCTTGAGCCGCATTCGCATCACTGGCGGTGAATGGCGCAGCCGCCTGGTTCAGGTGCCCGACGCGCCCGGCTTGCGGCCGACACCGGATCGGGTGCGCGAAACGCTGTTCAACTGGCTGGGGCAGGATCTGGGCGGCCTCACCTGCCTCGACCTTTTCGCCGGCAGCGGAATTCTCGGCTTCGAGGCGGCCTCGCGCGGCGCGGACTACGTCGCCCTGGTGGAGCGCTCGCGGCCGGCGTTCGCCGCGCTGAAGAGGCATGCCGATGGGTTCGCCTGTCCGCGATTGGAACTATTTTGCTGCGATGCGCTAAAATTCGCCCCCCCGTCCGATCGACGCTTCGATCTGGTGTTTCTCGATCCGCCATACGGGCAGGGGTGGCTCGCGCGCGTGGAGCCGCGGCTGGATGAACTGGCCGCACCGGGCGCGAGGCTGTACGCAGAGGCGGAGATGCCCCTGGAGCGGCTGGGCCGCTGGTCGGTAGTGAAGCAGGGGCGGGCCGGCCAGGTTTTCTTTCACCTGCTGGAGCAGGCATGAGCAAAAGAATCGCCGTATATCCGGGGACCTTCGATCCCCTTACCAGCGGTCACGAGGATATCGTGCGTCGCGCATCGACCCTGTTCGAGAGGGTCATCATCGGTGTCGCCGAGAGCCGTGCCAAGCGTCCCCTGTTCTCGCTGGCAGAGCGCGTCGAAATCGCCCGCGAAGTGTTGACGGGCCACGACAATGTCGAGATCCATGGTTTCGACTGCCTGCTCATGGATTTCATGCGCCAGCACGGCGCCAGCGTGATCATGCGCGGTCTGCGCGCCGTGTCCGATTTCGAATATGAATTCCAGATGGCGGGCATGAACCGCAATCTCTATCCCGAGGTCGAAACCGTATTTCTGACACCGTCGGATCAGTACATGTTCGTCTCGGCAACGATCGTGCGGGAAATTGCCTCGCTCGGCGGAGACGTCTCCAAGTTTGTTCCGCCGCAAGTGCAGAGACGGCTGGTCGCGAAGATTCAGCCGCAGAAATGACCGATTAGAGAAACCCAAAGGAAAAATCATGGCCTTGATGATCACCGATGAATGCATCAACTGCGACGTGTGCGAGCCCGAGTGCCCGAACAATGCGATCTCGCAGGGTGACGAGATTTACGTCATCGATCCCGCCAAATGCACCGAATGCGTCGGTCACTTCGACACGCCGCAATGCCGCGAGGTCTGCCCGGTCGACTGCATTCCGGACGACCCGAATCATGTCGAAACGAAGGATCAGCTGATGGCGAAGTTTCTTGCCCTGACGGCGGCGAAGTAAACGTCCAGTTGCCGGCCGCGACGCTGACTAGCGTTGGCAACCGGCGCAGAAGAAGGTCGCGCGTTGTCCCTGCCGCAGTTCCCTGATCGGACGGCCGCAGACCCGGCAGGGTTCTCCGCTGCGGCCATAAACGAAATACTGTTGCTGGAAATACCCCGAGCTGCCGTCGGAACGAATGAAGTCGCGTAGGCTGCTGCCGCCGGCGTCGATCGCGGCAGCCAGGGTTGCCTTGATCGCCGGCACCAGCCGCTCCAGACGTTTCAGGGAGATTCGGCCGGCGGCCGCGCGCGGATCGATGCCGGCGCGGAACAGGCTTTCCGATGCATAGATGTTGCCGATGCCGACGATGCGATGGCTGTCCATCAAGGTCGGCTTGATCCCCGCCGAGAGGCCGGCCAGTTCGTGTTTGAGCCACTTCGCGTTGAATGCCTCCGTCAGCGGCTCGACGCCGAGCACCGCCAGCAGGGGATGCTCGAGCGGGTCGCCCGCAAGCCAGAGAATGGCGCCGAAGCGCCGCGGATCCCGCAGCCGCAGTGCCACTGCCCCACGCTTGACGGCGAATACGAGATCGAAATGATCATGCTTTTCTGCGGGAAGGTCTGCGGACACCAGCCGCAGGCTGCCCGACATGCCGAGGTGGATCAGCAGGTGCCCGTGGCCGAAGTCCAGCAACAGGTATTTGCCGCGACGCGTGACCGACTTCAGACGAGAGCCGGCGAGCATCCGTTCGAGGTTCCTTGGCAGCGGGTAGCGCAGCGCCGGCGTGCGGGCAATCACGCTCGAGACCTCGCTGCCGGTCAGCACCGGCGCGATGCCGCGGCGGGTGACCTCGACTTCGGGCAGTTCAGGCATGCCGGGGCTCGCACGAAACAGCGGGTGAAACTGCTAACATCGCCGCATTGTATGTGACTGTAACGTTTTGCAGTGCTGTCCCGCTCAGGTACTACACCGATGAACCGCTTTTCCCATGCCTTCGCGCTTTTCCTCACGCTGACCGGTGCGTGCGCATGGGCACAGGCGCCGGCCGCGCCGCAGGCACCAGCTGTGTCGCCGGCGCCGGTGACGGCCGAGGAACGACTGCCGAAACAGGAACTGACCGGGCAGATCCTTTACCAGTTCCTGCTTGCGGAACTGGCCGCCCAGCAAGGGCAGTTCGCGCTTTCGGCCGGTGCGTATCTCGATCTGGCGAGGAGCACGCGCGATCCGCGCGTCGTGCGGCGTGCCGCGGAGATTGCCTTTCACGCGCGCCAGTACGATTCTGCGCTGGAGGCCGCCCGGCTGTGGCTCGCCATCGAGCCCGAGTCCCGGCAGGCGAGGCAGATGCAGTCGACGCTGCTGCTCGCCACTGGCCGCATCGACGAGCTGGCGGGCAGCCTCGCCCGCGATCTCGAGGCGGAGGGTCCGCGCGTCGGCGAGGCTCTGCTCCGGATCGGACGCTCCTTCGCCCGCTATCCCGACAAAGCTGCGATACAGCGTCTGTTCGACCAGCTGACCCAGCCTTATCTGGGCGTTGCAGAGGCCCGTCTGCTGCGCGCCCAGGCGGCGGCCGGCA
>DAIOGL010000037.1:5006-6296 GCA_036745235.1 Sulfuritalea sp. | reverse complement strand
TGGCGGCCAACCCCGACAATCCGGACATGCTCTACGCCGTCGGCATACTTTCGCTGCAGGTCAATGATACGGCCGAGGCCGAGCAGCATCTCAAGCGCTTCGTCGAAACCGGGCGCGGCGATCTGGATCCGGCGCGCTTCTATCTGGGACAGATCGCCGACCAGGCCGGCCGGCCCGAGGATGCCTTGCGCTGGTACGACCAGGTCGCCGCCGGCGAACATGTCCTGCCGGCGAAGGTGCGGGGTGCCCAGGTCCTGCTGCGCCAGAACAAGCTCGGCGAGGCACGCGAGCGGCTTGCGGCCGCACGCGCCAATGCGCCGGGCGAAACCCGCCTGGTGGTGGCCGAGGCGCAGCTGTTGCGCGATGCCGGGCGTCATGCCGAGGCCTATGACTTCCTCGCCAAGATGCTGGAAGCCCAGCCCGACCAGCCGGAGATCCTCTACGAAACCGCGCTCACCGCGGAGAAGCTCGGCCACGTCGACGTGCTGGAGCGTCACCTGCGGCGCCTGATCGAGATCAAGCCCGACTCGGCGCAGGCCTACAACGCGCTCGGCTATTCGCTGGCCGATCGCAATCTGCGCCTCGACGAGGCAGCGCAATTGATCGACAAGGCCTTGTCGCTGGCGCCGGACGATCCCTTCATTCTCGACAGCAAGGGCTGGGTGCTTTTCCGCCAGGGCAAGGCCGCAGAGGGCCTTGCAGCCCTGCAGAAGGCCTATGCACAGAAGCCGGATGCCGAGATTGCCGCCCACATCGGCGAGGTGCTGTGGGCCCTTGGCCGGCGCGACGAGGCGCAGTCCGTGTGGCGCGAGGCAAGCAAGGCCCATCCGTCCAACGAAGCGCTGACCGCGACCATCAAGCGATTCCTTCCTTGAGAGCCTGGCTGTTCTGCATGATCGCCATGCTGCTGGGAGCCTGCGCCGAGATGCAGGACGCATCCGATGCGGCGCAGACGCTCGGTCCGCCATTACAGCGCTTTGCGGCCGAAGGGCGGATATCGCTGCGCCAGGGCGACCGTCGCGATCATTTGCGCTTTCGCTGGGAACACGCCGCGGACAGCGACGTCGTGCTGCTCATGTCGCCCCTGGGACAGGGTCTTGCCGAGTTGGCGCGCGATCCAGGCGGTGCGCGGCTGACGCAGCCGAACCAGGCGGTCATCACTGCCGACAGCCTGCCGCAGCTGGCGCAGCGCGTCTTCGGCGCACCGCTGCCGCTGGATACCATGGCCGACTGGTTGCGCGGTGCGCGCCCGGCCCTGAGCGGCGAGGTGGACGGCTGGCGTGTGGTGGT
>DAIOGL010000037.1:0-4906 GCA_036745235.1 Sulfuritalea sp. | reverse complement strand
GGCCGATGAACGACTGGCAGCGCGATTGGCCGGCTCCGGCCAAGATCAACCTGTTTCTGCATGTCGTCGGACGCCGCGCCGACGGCTACCACTTGCTGCAAACCGTCTTCCGTTTCCTCGATTTCGGCGACACCCTGCGCTGCGAGCCGCGCGGCGACGGACGCATCGTCCTGGCCACACCGCTGCCCGGCGTGCCAGCGGAGAGCGATCTCACCGTTCGCGCGGCGCATGCCTTGCGTGCGGCGACGGGCGCCACGGCGGGGGTTACCCTGCATCTCGTCAAGCGCCTGCCCATGGGCGGCGGGCTGGGCGGCGGCAGCTCGGATGCGGCGACGACGCTGCTGGCGCTGAATCGCCTGTGGCGCACCGGCCTCGATTCGCCGGCCTTGCAGCGGATAGGGCTGGGATTGGGCGCCGATGTGCCGATCTTCGTGCACGGGCGCGCCGCATTTGCCGAGGGGGTAGGCGAGCGCTTTGCCGACGTGACATTGCCGGATGCGTGGTATCTGGTGCTGGTGCCTGCCGTCGCCGTGCCGACGCTCGAAATCTTTCGTTCCGCCAAGCTGCGCCGCGATACGCCCGCGATTGCCGCTGCCGATTGGCGTCCGGGCTTCGGCCACAACGATCTCGAGGCCGTGGCCTGCGAACTCTATCCCGAGGTAGGACGCCATCTGGACTGGCTGCGGCATTACGGCGACGCGCGCATGAGCGGTTCGGGCGCCTGCTGTTTCGTCGAATTTGCCCGGGAGCCGGCGGCGCGGGCCGCTTTGGCCGCCCTGCCGGCCGGCATGCAGGGCTTTGTCGCGGCCGGAATCGACCGGCATCCACTCGCTATACCGTTGGGGGGCTAGCGCTCCGGCGTGGCGTCATGCCATGTCGGCTGCACCGGTGCGATCAGCTTTGCGGGGCAGCCAGCAACAACCGCACGGCCGATTGCAGCCCGTGAAGATCGTCCTTTGCGGTGACATATACAACCCGCCAGTCGACTGAAAAGTAGGCGTGTACGGCGACGTTGCGGAAGCCGATGATTTCCTTCCAGGGAACCTGCGGTGCCTGCTCCAACGTCGCCGGGGACAATCGAGCGGCGGCTTCTCCGATCGTCGACAGCTTTTGCAGTACCGCACTTTGGAGCATCTCGTCCTTCTGGAAACCGGACTCGTCGCAACCGTTCATCCAGCGTTCGACGGCGGCAATCGCCTCCTCGATATCGGCAAGGTACAGCCGCTCACTCCGCATAGAGTACCCGGGCTTCCTTCAGCACGTCGTCGCGAATATGGCGATTGAGCCCATCGCGGGTGACGAGGTCGACGGGGCGACCGAACAGCGCGGTCAACTCGGCTCGCATGCGCTGGAAAGCCACCAGACCGACACGGGCATCGCGGCGAAGGTCGATCAGGACATCGACATCGCTGTCGGCCCGCCCTTCGCCCCGTGCCGTCGACCCGAAAATCGCCAGTTCCCGCACCGCGTGGGCGCGACAAAAACCGGCAAGCGTAGCGGACGAAACGGTAATCTGGGCAGGCATGACAAGGACTCGGATAATGATGCGATTCAATTTACATCAGAACCGGTCGCGCCGAAAGTCCCCGGCAGACCTGGTCACCGTTCCCGCGCTGCCTCATGCCATGCCTTTTGCACCGGCGAAAGCAGGTATTCGGCCACGCTGCGCGTGCCCAGCAGGATCTCGGCATTGGTCTGCATGCCGGCGGCGAGCTTGAATCTCTCGCCGTTCGTCTCAAGAGTCGCCGACTTCAGGGTCACCAGCGCTTTGTACCCTTGTGGCATTGATCGGCCCGCCTTGTCGGTTGGTGGCGCGGCGTTGTTGGCAGAACCGTCCGCCGCATCGGCGCTGACGTGCTCGACCACGCCTTCGGCCATGCCGTACTTCTGGAAGGAAAACGCCGCGAACTTGAGCTTTACCGTCTGACCCGGATGAACGAAGCCGATGTCCTCGTTCGACACCCAGACCTCAGCGCGCAAAGTCTCGTCCTTCGGCACTAAGGTCAGCATGATCGTGCCCGGCTGCACCACGGTGCCTGTTGTGTGCGTCGCCAGGTCCTTGACGACGCCAGCCCCCGATGCTCTGAGTTCAAGCAGTTCCTTGCGATGTGCCTGCTTTGCGATCTCCTGGCCGAGCTTGTCGACCGCCGCCTGCGTCTCGTTGCGTTCGGCATGCAGTTGGCGCCGGTAATCGGTCTCGATCTGTGCCAGCTTCTTTTCCGACTGGACCATACTCGCCCGCGCTGATTCGATGACATGGAGCTGCATTTTCAATTCCTGCTCTTTTTCGATGCGCTCGCGACGTTTGTCTGACCCCATGATGTGTCCGGCAAAGCCCTCCTTGACCAGCTTTTCGTAGGCCTTGTCCTGCTCGCGGTAGTAGGGCAGGGTCTCCGTGAGCTTGTCGCGCACCGCCCCAGCGGCCGATAAATCCTGTTTCGCCTTGACCAAGCGCGAGCGCTCCTCCGCTAGCGCGGCTTCCAGCGAGGCCCGATTCGCCAGGTGCTGCGCCCCGATCTCGCGGGCCAGATCGGGTGGGTCGCTCGCCTCCGGACGCAACGCTTTGCTGGCCAGCTCGGCGTCTATCCGGCGCAGGGCCATGCGCTTGCGTGCCGACTCGGTCTGTAGCACGGACGCATCGGCCTCTGTAATCAAGGCATCCATGCGCATCAACACCTGGCCGGCCTTCACCGCCTCGCCTTCCTTGACCAGGATCTCCTTTACGATGCCGGCTTCGGAAGGCTGCACGATCTTCACGTAACTCTCGGGCACCAGCTTGCCTTCCGCCACGGCGACGATGTCGAGCTGGCCGATCGCCGCCCAGACCAGCAAGGCGGCGAGAAGGGCGAGCAGCACCCACAACACCCGCCGCCCGGCAGGGTTGGGCGGCGTCTCCTGCAAGCGCAGAAGCACCGGAGCGAATTCCGACGGCGCCGGATCGGTGGCGGGAAGCAGCTTCATCAGATACCCCCCGAAGACCTTGGCATGGGTCATGGCAAGCGCCTCAACCCAGCTGCCTCATACCCTCCTGCAATCCCTTGAAGCTCTTGAGACCGGCCCCGGGCATCAGGGTTACGGCATCGTTGCCAAAGAACTGCCGATCGGCGTTGAGGCTGCTCGTCGTCTTGACCAAACCTCCGATGTCCGCGCCTCTTGCCGGATCCAGCCAGCTTGCCGCGTGATTGGCCTCCGAGGCCAGCCGCGACATCGCCTGATCCGCCGCCAGCCAGCGGGCGAAGGTCTGCGCATCATCAGCGGTGTTGCCGCGGCTCTGGCCCTGGTGCCTATCACTGCCGCAATACTCCGCCAGCAGGCGCGGGTCGAGGTAAGCCTGCGGCTTGCCGCTGTCGGGTCCTGTGCAGCGGTCGTCATCTTGGTCGCGATCGTGGTGGCCGCGGTCCCTGTCGTGCCCGCCGTTGGAATCGTCGTCGTCGCGGCCGTGGCCGTGATGCCCATACCCATTACCATGATCGCCACCATGCCCGCCGTGATGCTGGTCGTGACTGTCGTGCCCCCCATGGTGGTCGTCATCGTCATCCCCGCAGCCGTTGCCGCCCGGATCGACGGCGAAGCTCAAGGCAAACACATCACTGGCCTCCGACGGCACTTCATTGTTTCCATTGCCGTCCCGTGCGATCACCTGGATGTTCAGAACGCCCGCGGCATCCGCCGGAACCTGCCCCGAGAAAGAGCGGGTAAGGGGATCGAAACTCAACCAGGCCGGCAGCGGCGTGCCGTCGGCGAGCATCGCGTCATAGGCAAGGACATCGCCGACATCGACGTCGCCATAGCTGGCGGCCGGCACTTGCCAACTCCAGTTGCCATTGGGTGTTGCCGTCTGATCGGCCAGCGGGTTGCGCAAGGTCGGTGCGTCGTTGGCTCCGAGCACCACGACGTCCAACGTGGCGGCGGTGCCGAGCTCGCCATCCGTCGCCGCGTAACCGAAGTGATCGAGCACCAACACGTCTTGGCCGAGGGACTGAATGGATGTCGAAGCGTTGTTGAGGCTGTACTGGTAGCTGCCGTCCGCCGCAAGGGCGAGGCTACCGTAAGTGCCGGCATAGGTGCCTGGATTGGCGACACGCAGCACCGTGCCGGCATCGACATCGCTATCGTTGGCGAGCACGTTGCCGCTGGCCGCGATCTCGCTGTCCTCCGCCACCATCGCGGAATCGTCGATGGCGATCGGCGCATGGTTCACGGGCTTCGCGACGAAGCTCAGTGAAAACACGTCGCTGGCCTCGGACGGCACTTCCCTGTTCCAGTTGCTGTCGCGCGCGATTACCTGGATTTCCAGCGGATCGGCGGCATCCGCGGGCACCAGGCCAGAGAAGGACTGGGTGGCGGCATCAAAAACCAGCCAGTCCGGCAGCGACGAGCCGTCGGCGAGCAGCGCGTCGTAGGTCAGGAAGTCGCCGACATCGATGTCTGTGAAACTACCGGTCGGCAGCTGCCAACTCCAGTCGCTATCGATGTTCGCGGCCTGGTCGGCCAGTTGCACGGTGACGACAGGCGCATCGTTCTGGCCCGCGATCTCGATCGACAGAGTGCCGCCGACCTGGGCGATACCGTCGCCCACCTCGTAGTCGAAGCTCTCGACCTCGATTTGACCGTTGGCCAGGCTTTGCACGGCAAGCGAGTCGTTGGCGAGGACATAGGCATAGTCGCCGCTGGCGTTCAGCGTGAGGGTGCCGTAGGCGCCGACACGGGTGCCAGAATCAAGCACCGTCAGCGCCGTCCCCGCATCGACGTCGCTGTCGTTGGCAAGCACATTGCCGATGGTGTCGTAGAAAAAATTGTCCTCGCCTGCTCCGTTGAAATCGTCGTGCGCCACCGGCAGGTCGTTCGCTCCCTGCACCGTGACGGTGATGGTCGACGCGGCACTCGCCGGCAGGGTCGGATCGTC
>DAIOGL010000036.1:6058-13623 GCA_036745235.1 Sulfuritalea sp. | reverse complement strand
AAGCAGAACGCCGGCCGATCGGTCCAGGCCATGCCCTGCAGGCTGCCGTCGAACAGCGAGACATGAGTCACTTTCACGTTCGCCGGCAAGGTCGATGGATCGACGGCGAAGCCGTGATTCTGGCTGGTAATCAGCACCTGCCCGGATTCGAGATCCTTGACCGGATGGTTGGCGCCGTGATGGCCGAATTTCATCTTGAGCGTCCTGCCGCCGGCCGCCAGGCCCATCAATTGATGGCCGAGGCAGATGCCGAAGACCGGCAGGCGCCTTTCGAGGAACTCGCGAATCGCTGCCACCGCATAGTCACAGGGCTCCGGATCGCCGGGCCCGTTGGACAGGAAGATGCCGTCGGGATTGAGCGCCAGAACCTCGGCTGCCGGCGTCCTGGCGGGCACCACGGTGAGCCTGCAGCCGCGCGAGGCCAGCATGCGCAGGATGTTGCGCTTGACCCCGAAGTCGTAGGCGACCACGTGATAGCGGAAATTGTCCGGCTGCGCAAAGCCCGCGCCGAGCTTCCATTCACCCTCGCTCCAGGCATAGGGCTCTTGCACGCTGACGACCTGGGCCAGATCCATCCCGGCCAGACCGGAAAAGCCCCGCGCCTGGGCGACGGCCGCATCGGCATCGAGGTGCTCGCCGGCCATCAGGCAACCGGCCTGGGCGCCGTTTTCGCGCAGGATGCGGGTCAGTTTGCGCGTGTCGATGTCGGCCAGACCGAGCACATTCTCGGCACGCAGGTAGGCGTCGAGGGTCTGCTCGCTGCGGAAATTCGAGGCCAGAAGCGGCAAATCCCGTATCACCAAGCCGGCGGCATGGATACGACCGGCTTCGCAGTCTTCGCGATTGACGCCGTAGTTGCCGATGTGGGGATACGTGAGGGTGACGATCTGGCGGGCGTAGGACGGATCCGTGAGGATTTCCTGGTAGCCCGACAGCGCGGTGTTGAACACCACTTCGCCCACGCTGCTGCCGCTGGCGCCGATGCCTTTGCCCCTAAACACCGTTCCGTCGGCCAGGGCAAGAAGGGCGGGCGGAAAGTGAGGCACGATGGAACTCCCGGAACAAGACAATTCGGCAATCGGAACCGGACACCGCTTGACTCACAAAGCATCCGGCAAACCTTTGAATTATAGCTTGTCGGGCCTGCTATCGCAAACCCGAGCGACGCACGGAAGTCGTCGCCGGTGAATCCCTGTCCTACTTCAGGCCCAGTACGTCCTGCATGTCGAACAGGCCGCGCTCGCGGCCGCTCATGAAGCGCCCGGCGCGCAATGCTCCCAGCGCATACGGCATGCGGCTGGCGGACTTGTGGGTGATCTCGATCCGCTCGCCGGCGCCGGCAAACAACACCGTATGGTCGCCGACGATGTCGCCGCCGCGGATGGTCGAAAAGCCGATCTGCGTCGCCGGCCGCTCGCCGGTATGCCCTTCGCGGCCGTAAACGGCGCATTCGGACAAGTCACGGCCGAGGGCAGCCGCCACCACCTCACCCATGCGCAAGGC
The DNA here is from genome assembly GCA_036745235.1 of Sulfuritalea sp. Taxonomy (GTDB): domain Bacteria; phylum Pseudomonadota; class Gammaproteobacteria; order Burkholderiales; family Rhodocyclaceae; genus Sulfuritalea. Next base: position 12,120 of record DAIOGL010000036.1, on the reverse strand, counting down.
AGTGCCGGAAGGCGCATCCACCTTGTGACGGTGATGCGCCTCGATGACTTCGACGTCGTAGCCTTCGTTGAGGATGCGCGCCGCAAGATCGAGCAGGCGGAATACCGCATTGACGCCGACGGCCATGTTCGGCGCGAAGACCACGGGGATCTCGCGCGCCGCCTCTTCGATGGCGCGCTTGCCCAGGTCCGAAAACCCGGTGGTGCCGATGACCAGGCTGACGCGATGGCGCCGACAGGCCTCCAGATGCTGCAGCGTGCCCTCGGGCCGGGTGAAGTCGATCAGACAATCCGACACCGCCAACGCGGCATCGAGATCTGCGCCGATCTTGACGCCGCAGGGGGTACCGATCAATTCGCCGGCATCCTTGCCGAGAAACGGACTGCTGCCGTGTTCGAGCGCTGCGGCAAGGCTGGCGCCCGGATCCTGTTGTACGGCCTCGATTAGAGTGCGGCCCATCCGGCCGGAACTGCCGGCGATGGCATAGCGGATTTTTTCCATGCCCTACTTCTTCTCTGGGGTGGCAGCGCCGCTTGCTGCCGGCGCCGGGATCTCGATGACCTGCGCGGCAGGCTTGGGCGCCTCGGCCCGGGAACCGTCTTCGGCCACCACGTCGCCGGCCACGCGCGTCAGCTTGTTGTCCTGGAAGAACACCGACAGATTGCGCTGCTGGATCTCGCCACGTCCCGGGCGGAACCGATACACATAGTCCCAGCGATCCTGATGGAACATGTCGGCCACCAGCGGCGAGCCAAGAATGAAACGCACCTGCTCTCGGGTCTGGCCGGGCTTCAGCTGCGCCACCATCTCCTGAGTGACCAGATTGCCCTGACGCACATCGATGCGGTAGGGCGAGAGATAGCTGGTGATCTGCGGTGTATTGGAACAGGCTGCCAGCAAAGGCAAGAGCAACAGGATTCGCTTCATCGGGAAATTCCGGAAAACCGCCATTGGGTCGGGCTGCCATATTCTGGCACGCCTCCTCGCTTGCCGATCGCATTATCCCAATCGGGGCGCGAAAACTATATCATAGCTGCCCACCCATCACCGCCCGCTCCCGAGCGGCCCCGAGGCCGCGCTTACCGCCCCATGACCCATCCCGACGACCTCAAGAGCATCGGCCTCAAGGCAACCTATCCGCGCCTCAAGATTCTCGACCTCTTCCACAAATTGCAGGATGAGGGCTCGCCGCGCCATGTCACGGCGGAAGACGTCTATCGCCACCTGTTGGCCGACGGCATGGACATCGGCCTGGCCACCGTCTATCGCGTGCTGACCCAGTTCGAACAGGCCGGCCTGCTGCAGCGTCATCACTTCGAATCGGGCAAGGCGATTTTCGAATTGAACGAGGGGCAGCACCACGACCATCTGGTCTGCGTGGAATGCGGCCGGGTGGAAGAATTCTTCGACGCGGCGATCGAGAAGCGTCAGATCAAGATCGCCGAAGAACGCGGCTTCACGGTCCGCGAGCACGCCCTCTACCTCTACGTCGAGTGCCACAAGACCGATTGCCCGCACCGCAAGGCTTCCGCTTAATTTGGAAGCCTTTCTCACCGCGACCACGCTGGTCGCCGTCGCCGAAATCGGCGACAAGACCCAGTTGCTGTCCTTCGTCCTCGCCGCCCGGCTGCGCAAACCGCTGCCCATCATCGCCGGCATCTTCGTCGCCACCATCCTCAATCACGCCCTGGCCGGCTCGGTCGGCGTCTGGCTGGCACAGCTGATCGCGCCGAAATGGCTGCCCTGGATCACCGGTGCGGTGTTCATCGTCTTCGGCCTGTGGGCGCTGCACCCGGATTCGCTCGACGAAGATCCGAAAATTCACCCCGCCGGCGCCTTCGTGACCACCACGATTGCCTTCTTCATCGCCGAAATGGGCGACAAGACGCAATTCGCCACGGTGGCACTGGGCGCGCAGTTTCAGGGCGCACTGTTCGCGGTCGTGACGGGTACCACGCTCGGCATGATGCTGGCCAATGTACCGGCCGTCATCGTCGGGGAAAGGCTGGCAAAACGCCTGCCATTGAACATCATCCGCTGGATTGCTGCGGCCATATTCATCGCCACCGGCGTGGTGACGATGCTCGGCGCACCCGGCTTAGCCTAGACCGAGCATTTCCGCCGCGTGGCGGCGCGTGGTTTCGGTAATCTTCTCGCCGCCCAGCATGCGTGCGATCTCGCCGACGCGGGCTTCAGAATCGAGTACGTTCACCGAAGACGTCGTCGCGCCGTCGCGTGTCTGTTTGGCGATCGACCATTGCCAGTCCGCCTGCGCCGCCACCTGCGGCAGATGCGTGACGCACAGGACCTGGCGGCTCTTGCCCAGTTCGCGCAGCATGCGGCCGACAATTTCGGCGACGCGGCCGCCGATGCCGACATCCACTTCGTCGAAGATCAGCGTGCCGGCCGGATTCGCCTGGCTGGCGATGACCTGCAAGGCCAAACCGATGCGCGACAACTCGCCGCCCGAGGCCACTTTGGCCAACGCGCGCAGCGGCTGGCCCGCATTGGCCGAGACCAAGAATTCGACACTTTCCAGTCCGCCGGAGGCGCCTTCCGGCAATGACTCCAGGGCAACTTCGAACCGTCCGCCGGCCATTGCCAGTTCCTGCATGCCGGCGGTCACAGCCTTGGACAAGGCCTTGGCGGTCTTGGTGCGCAAGGCCGAGAGCTGCTTCGCCACCTGACGGAAAGCGGCTTCCGCCTTGACCTCCCGCTCGGCCAGCGCGGCCGGATCGGCACGCAGCGTAAGTTCGGCCAGGCGGCTCTGGAAAGCCTGCAGCAGATCGGGCAATTCTTCAGGCGCGACGCGATGCTTGCGCGCCATCTGCGTCACGGCGTCGATGCGGCTGTCGAGCTCGTTCAGCCGCGCGGGGTCGAGCTCCAACCTGTCCTGATAGCGCCGTAGTGCCAGCGCCGACTCTTCGAGCTGGATCAGCGCCGACTGGAACAACTCGGCCGCCTCGGTCAACGCCGGATCGAAACCGGTCAATTCGGACAGTCTGGCTCCGGCATGCTGGAGCATCGGCAGACTGGCCGTCTCGCCCTCTTCCAACGCGGCCAGCGCTGCGCTTGCGCCTTCCAGCAGGGCATTGGCGTTGCCCAGCCGGCGCTGTTCCTGTTCGGTCTCCTGCCACTCGGCCGCATCGAATGCCAGGGCAACCAGCTCCTTCACCTGCCACTCGAGCAGTTCGCGCTCGCGCACCGTCGCCTCGACATCCTTCTCGGCCGTCTGGCGCGCCTCGCGCGCAGCGCGCCACGCGCCATGAGCGGTGGCGACGTCACGGGCAAGCGCCTGCGCCCCGGCATGGGTGTCGAGCAAGTCGCGCTGGGCATCGCTGCGCAACAAGGAATGATGTGCGTTCTGGCCGTGAATGTCGGCCAGGAAGTCGGCCGCTTCGCGCATTTGCCCGAGCGTCGCCGCGGCGCCGTTGACGTAGCCGCGGGAACGCCCGGCGGCGTCGATCACACGCCGCAGCAGGCAGGCATCGGTGTCGTAATCGTTGGCCTGCAGCCAGGCTTCGAGCGCGCTGCCGGGCGCGACATCGAACTCGGCGGAAATCTCGGCCCGCTCGGCTCCGCTGCGCACCACGGTGGCGTCGGCACGCTCGCCCAGAGCCAGCGACAGCGCATCGACCAGGATCGATTTGCCGGCGCCGGTCTCGCCGGTCAGGGCGCCGAAACCGGCGGCGAACTCGAGTTCGAGGCGGTCGACAATGACGAAATCGCGGATGATCAGGCGCAGCAGCATCGTTAAAGTGAAATAACGTGTTCGGAGTGACGGGTGATTGTCGAGCAAAGCGAGCCGACCAGTAGCCTCCCCGCGAGGGGAGGATGGGAGGGGCGGGCCCTCAATTCGCCTTTCGAGTGTTCCATTATCAGGAGTGCCGAAATCCGCATGAAAGTCAGTGGCGGGGAGTCGAGCTCCAGTGCAGTTTCTCCCGCAGCATGGCGAAATAGCTGTAGCCCGGCGGATGCAGCAGGGTGATGTGGTGACTCGACCGTGCTATGCGCACTACGTCGCCGGCACGGGCCTCGAAGCGCGTCTGCCCGTCGAAGTGCACGCGTGCGTCATGCGGCGGCAGCAATGCGACATCGATCGTGCAGCTGTCGCTGACCGTGATCGGCCGATTCGAGAGCGCGTGCGGGCATAACGGGACGATGGCGATGCCCGGCACCGAGGGATGGAGGATCGGGCCGTTGGCGGAAAGCGCATAGGCGGTCGACCCCGTGGGCGTGGCCACGATCAGACCGTCGGCGCGCAGGACGTGGATCAGCTCGCCATCCACCTTCACTTCGAGCTCGATCATGCGGCCGATTTCGCCCTTGTTGACCACCACATCGTTGAGCGCCAGTGTCTGAAAGGCTGGCGCGCCGTCGCGCAAGACTTCGGCATGGAGCAAAAAGCGCTGCTCACGCAGGAACTTTCCCTCGAGCATCGCGGCAATGCTCTCGGTCATGGCACCAAGGGCAATGTCGGTCATGAACCCGAGCCGCCCCTGATTGATGCCGACCAGCGGCACCTCGAACCGGGCCAGATGTCGCGCCGCATTGAGCATGGTGCCGTCGCCGCCGAGAATCACCGCAACATCGGCGCGTTCGCCGATCGTCTCGTAACCGGCCACAGCATAATCGCTGGCGCCCACGGCAGTGGCGGTGGTTTCTTCGAGCAGCACCTTGACCCCGCGTCCGCGCAGAAAGGCGGCAAGCGACAACAGCGACTCGGCGATTTCCCGGCTCTGGTATTTGCCGATCAGGGCGACGGTGCGAAAGGCATGGGATGCGGCGGCATTCATGCGGCTGATTAAACCACAATTGGCGCCGGCTTTTTTCCGATGGTTTTGGCTCTAAAATCAGGCCATGCTCGACTATCGTGCACAAACCCTGCTGAAGACCCTGATCGAACGCTATATCGCCGAAGGTCAGCCGGTGGGCTCGCGCACGCTCTCGAAATACTCGGGCCTGGAACTTTCTCCGGCAACGATCCGCAACGTCATGTCGGATCTGGAGGAAATGGGCTTCATCGCCAGCCCCCACACCTCGGCCGGACGCGTGCCCACGCCCCTGGGCTACCGGCTCTTCGTCGATTCCCTGCTGACGGTGAAGCCCCTGGAAGGCAGCGAACTGTCCGAAATCGAGGAAGCGATCCAGCCCGACCAGCCGCAACTGGTGATCAGCCATGCATCGCAGCTGCTGTCGCAACTGACCGCCTTCGCCGGGGTCGTGGTGGCACCGCGCCGCCAGCAGCCGCGCATCCGCCAGATCGAGTTCCTCAGCCTGTCGGACAAGCGGGTCCTGCTGATCATCGTCACCGCCGACGGCGACGTGCAGAACCGCATCCTGTTCACCCAGCGCAACTACAGCCCGTCCGAACTGATCGAAGCGGCCAACTACCTGAACCAGAACTGTCTCGACCTCGATTTCGACCAGGTGCGCGCCCGCGTGGTGGAAGAACTGCGCCAGCTGCGCGCCGACATGGGCGAACTGATGACCGCCGCGCTGGACGCCAGCAACCAGGCCATCGCCGACACGTCCACGCAATACGTCATCAGCGGCGAGAAGAACCTGCTCGGCGTCGAAGACCTCTCGTCCAACATGACGCGCCTGCGGCGCCTGTTCGATCTGTTCGAACAGCGCACGGGCCTCGCCCAGCTGCTGGAACTCTCCAGCCGTGCCGAAGGCGTGCAGGTGTTCATCGGCGGCGAATCCGGCATCGCGCCGCTGGACGAATGCAGCGTGGTCGCCGCGCCCTACGAAGTCGACGGCCGGATCGTCGGTACCATCGGCGTCATCGGTCCGACACGCATGGCCTACGAACGCGTGATTCCCATCGTGGATATCACCGCCAAGCTCCTCTCGTCCGCGCTCTCGATTCCCTAAGCGCCTATCTCAGGAGGAATCATGCCCCGCTACGCTCCCGAACCCGCGCCGCGGCACGGCGCGCAGCGCCGCACCGCTGTCCTGCTGGTCAACCTCGGCACCCCGGAAGCGCCCACGGCGGGCGCCCTGCGCACCTATCTCAAACAGTTTCTCTGGGATCCGCGCGTGGTCGAAATCCCGCG
>DAIOGL010000036.1:0-5958 GCA_036745235.1 Sulfuritalea sp. | reverse complement strand
CCGCTCTACCCGCAGTACGCGGCCAGCTCCACCGCCAGCGTGATGGACGACGTCGCCGACTGGATCAAGCGCAGCCGCAACCCGCTGGAATTCCGCTTCATCAAGCACTTCCACGACCACCCCGGTTACATCGCCGCCCTTGCCGCAAGCGTCCGGGCACACTGGCAGGTCAACGGCAGACCCGACCGGCTGGTGATGAGTTTTCACGGACTGCCGCGCCGCTCGCTCGATCTGGGCGATCCCTATTATTGCGAGTGCCAGAAGACCGGACGCCTCCTGGCCGAGGCCCTGGAACTCGACCAGGACCACTACCTGATCACCTTCCAGTCGCGCTTCGGCAAGGCCGAGTGGCTGCAGCCCTACACCCAGCCGACACTGGAAAAGCTTGGCCGGGAAGGTGTGGCGCGGGTCGATGTCATCTGCCCGGGCTTCGTTGCCGATTGCCTGGAAACACTTGAAGAAATCGCGATGGAATGCAAGGACGCGTTCCTGGCTTCGGGCGGCTCGGAGTTTCACTACATCCCCTGCGTGAACGAAAGACCCGACTGGATCGCCGCGCTGCGCGATCTGGTCTCGACTCACCTTGCCGGCTGGCCGGTCTCCGCGCAGGCGGATGCGGCGGCCGCGACGCGAGCCAGGGCATTGGGTGCAAAGGCCTGAGCCGGCCCAAGGAAAACTGCAGAGAAAGGCCGCCCGGCCGCCCGGCCGCCCGGCGGTCTCCGGTAAACCCGGCCCGGGATTGCGATAGATCAAACCCGGACGCTTGAGGCTCCACGCGATGACGAGTATGGAGTATCGTCGCACCAAACCTCCTACCAGCAACTCGGGCCATGAATAGCAATTCTTTGGACGCGAATTCGCCATCCGCTGTCCTTCGCGGCGCGGTGCTTGCCGCGTTGGCTTGGACGGTGGCAATGGCGGGGTTGCTGATATGGTATATGGCAGGCAGCGACCAGCAGACTCTCGCCATCGCACACCGCGAAGCGGCCGCTTATATCGCCAAGGACAATGCCTTGCGCGCCTGGGTCACGTCCCATGGCGGCGTCTATGTCCCGTCGACCGAGAGAACGCCGCCGAATCCCTACTTGGACGGAGTACCGGATCGCGACGTGGAGACGCCGTCCGGCAAGAAGCTGACCCTGATGAATTCGGCCCAAGTGCTGCGCCAACTCCACGCCCATTTCGCCGGGCCATTCGGCGAGAAAGGGCGCCTCACGAGCCTGCGACCGCTCAATCCCATCAACGCCCCGGACGCATGGGAGCGCTCCGCACTATTGCGCTTCGAGGAAGGGGCACGCGAAGTTTCGGCGGTCAGCGATCTCGGCGGAGTGCCGCATTTGCGCGTGATGCAGCCCTTGTTCGTCGAGCAAAGTTGCCTCAAATGCCACGGCGGCCAGGACTACAAGGTCGGCGACGTGCGCGGCGGAATCGGCGTATCACTGTCCCTCGAGCCGTTCTACGCGTCCTCCGCCCGGACGCAGCGCAATCTCATGACCGGTTATGGTGCCGGATGGCTGATCGGCCTGATCGGCATCGGCTTTGTAGCACGACAAAACCGGAGGCGCGAGATAGAACGCAAGGTGGCGGAGTACATCCTGCGGGACAGCGAGTCGAGCCTGGCTGAAGCCCAGCGAATTGCCCATGTGGGCAACTGGGAACTCGATCTAGCCAGTAACGGGCTGACTTGGTCGCCCGAAATCTTTCGCATATTCGAAATCGATCCGCAGCAATTCGGCGCTTCCTACGAAGCCTTTCTCGCGGCAATCCATCCTGATGATCGGGCGATGGTCAATCAGGCCTACACCGACTCGGTGGCAAACCGCACGCCCTACGATATCGTGCATCGGCTCCTGATGAAGGATGGCCGGATCAAGTACGTCAATGAAAGGTGTGAAACCTACTACGGGCCTGACGGCAAGGCATTACGCTCACTGGGTACCGTGCATGACATTACGGAGCGCCAGCGCAACGAGGAAAGGGTTCGAGCGCTGAATCAGGAACTCGAAGAGCGCGTCACGAAACGGACCGCGGAACTCGAAAATGCCAACAAGGAGCTCGAGGCGTTTGCCTTTTCCGTCTCCCACGATCTGCGAGCGCCCTTGCGCGCCATCGACGGCTTCTCGCAGATACTCGTCGAGGATTACGAGCGCGAACTTGATCCCGAAGCTCGTCGACTGCTCGGCGTAGTGCGGCAGAACACTACCCGCATGACGAAGCTGATCGACGACATACTGAGTTTCTCGCGGGCGAGCCGCCGCGACATGGAAAAAACGGAGATCGACATCGGGGCATTGGCGCTGTCGGTATTCGAGGAATTCCGCGCTGCTGCGCCCGGACGCACTCTGCGACTCGAGCTCGGCGAGCTGACACCGGCGCGCGGTGATCAAGCGATGATGCGTCAGATATTCACGAACCTGATCTCGAATGCGATCAAATTCACCGGACCGAGAGCGGAGGCTTTGATCGAGGTCGGCGGCGTTGTCGGTGCCGACGAAAACGAATACTACGTCCGCGACAACGGCGTCGGTTTCGACATGCAATACGTGGGCAAGCTGTTCGGCGTCTTCCAGCGCCTGCACACGGCTGAAGAGTTCGAGGGAACCGGCATCGGTCTGGCGATCGTCAAACGCATCGTCACCCGCCACGGCGGCCGGATATGGGCGGAAAGCAAGCTCGGCGAAGGCACAACGATTCATTTCACACTGCCGCGCGCGGATCGCGCGAACGGATGATCGCGGCAGAAGACAGACCAGCGATGTTCAGCGACGACACAATGCGTTTCTCGAATTCGGCGACACCTTCCGCGTCATTCGTCAGGTGGATGGTGGCGAGCGTGGTGCTGATCAACCTGTTCGTCTTCGGCTTCGTGACCTTCCTTCTTTATCAAAATTACCAGGAGTCGGAGCAGAGCGCAGAGCTTACGGCACAGAATCTGTCCCGGTTGCTGGCGCAGGACATCGCCGGGGACATGGACAGGATCGATCTGACGCTGCTGTCTGCAGCCGACGAAGTGCAACGTCAGCTCGCCAGCGGCGGCATCGACAGGCAGGCACTGGATGCGTTTCTGGAACTGCAGCAGCGGCGCCTGCCCGCAATATTCAGTCTGCGCATCGCCGATGCCGACGGTATCGTCTCGCATGGGCTCGGTGTCGATCCGACCGCCCGGCAGAACAATGCGGATCGTGAATACTTCGTCCGCCAGCGCGATGATCCCGGGGCCGGGCTGGTCATTGTCAGGCCTGTGTTTACACGACTCGACAAGAGATGGGCCATCCCCGTCTCACGCCCGATTCGTCTGCCGGACGGCTCGTTCGGCGGGGTCGTCTACGCGAATATTTCACTGGATCATGTCGCGAACACTCTTGCCGCCGTCGACGTTGGCCAGCACGGCTCCGTGTCCCTGCGCGATGCGGAACAGAGAGTCTTTGCCGTCTATCCGATACCCGCGGACATAGACCAAGTCATCGGCAAGGAACTTGCTGTCCCCGAATTGCAGGAAATGATCCGGACGGGTCGCAGCGCGGGAACCTACGTCACCACTCGCACCGTTGACGGCGTCGAACGAAAATTCGCCGCAAGCAGGGTTCCTGGTCACCCCCTCTACGTCATCGTTGGCAGGGCTACCGACGAATACATGGCCCAGTGGCGGGATCAGGCCCTCAAGACCTCGCTTCTGGCGGTGCTGTTCTGCCTGACCACCCTGGTATCGTCGTGGCTGGTTTACCGTGGATGGAGGCGTCAGGTTGTCGCCACGATGGAATTGGCACGCGAGGAGGAAAAATTCCACACCGTGGCGGACTACACTTACGACTGGGAGTACTGGGAGGGGCCGGCGCAGGAGATACTCTTCATGTCGCCATCGTGCGAGCGGGTCACGGGATATTCCCCGTCCGAGTTCCTCGCCCAACCGGATCTGCTCCACCGCATCATCCATCCCGACGACCGGCATTTGATCGCAGCCCACCGGCACGATGTCGAACACGAAGATGAAGCGACACTGGATTTTCGCATCGTGCGGCGGGATGGCGAGATTCGCTGGATTGCCCACGGTTGCCGCGCCGTGTTTGGTCATGACGGCAAGTTCATGGGGCGCCGGGTCAATAACCGCGACGTCACGGATCGCAAGCAAGTCGAGCATGAGATGCGTCTGGCCTATGCCTACAACCGCAGCCTGATCGAGGCCAGCGTCGACCCGCTGGTGACGATCGGCCCCGACGGCAAGATCACCGACGTGAATTCGGCGACGGCGGCGGTGACCGGCCGAACCCGGAATGAACTGATCGGCACCGAGTTCTCGGATTATTTCTCCGATCCTGAGCGTGCCCGCGACGGCTATCGGCAGGTATTCCGCGAGGGCAGCGTGCGCGACTACGAACTGGAGCTTCGCCACCGGGACGGGCGTTTGACTCCGGTCCGCTACAACGCCTCAATCTATCGCGACGATGCCGGAGAGATACTTGGCGTGTTCGCCGCCGCGCGGGATATTTCCGAGCAAAGACAAGCCGAAGAGGCGGTGCACAGGCTGAACGCAGAACTCGAACAGCGCGTGGTGCAACGCACTGCTCAATTGAAAGCCGCCAATGACGAACTTGAGGAGTTTTCCTATTCGATTTCCCACGATTTGCGCACACCCTTGCGCGCCATTGCCGGATTCGCCCAGATCGTCGTCGAAGAGCATTCAGCCCGCCTCGACAGCGAAGGCAGACGCCTGCTCGACGTAGTCCGTGCCAATGCGTTGCGCATGGGCCAGCTGATCGACGAATTGCTCGAGTTCCTGCAAATCGGCCGGCGTCCGATGGAATTCGGCCCGGTCGATACGGTAGAACTGGTTCGGGAGGTGTTCGCCGAGCTGCAGGCTTCGGTGCCGGGGCGCAAGTTGCAACTGGAATTGAAGAATCCTCCGGCGCTGTGGGGAGACCGGACCATGATCCGCCGTCTGCTGAGGAACCTCCTGTCGAACGCGGTCAAATTCACCCAGCCGCGGCCGCTGGCGATCATCGAAGTCGGTGGCAGCAGTGATGCGCGTGAATGCCGCTGCTACGTCAAGGACAACGGCGTCGGTTTCGACATGAAGTATGCGGACAAGTTGTTCAAGGTCTTCGAACATGCCCATCCGGCGGGGCAGTTCGAAGGCAGCGGTACCGGGCTGGCGATGGTCAAGCGCATCGTCGGCCGCCACGGCGGCCGTGTCTGGGCAGCGGGTCAGGTCGACGCCGGTTCCACGTTCCATTTCACCTTGCCGACAAGAGAGGCCACCAATGACACATAAGGACGATGCCGTGGAAATTCTGCTGGTGGAGGATACGCCGGCCGATGCGGAGCTGACCATCCGGGCCCTGAAAAAGCACAGCCTGGTCAATAGCCTGGTCTGGGTGAAGGATGGTGCCGAAGCCCTGGAGTTTCTTTTCGCCACCGGAGACTATGCCGGGCGCGACTTCGGCTGCCAGCCGAAGGTCGTCCTGCTCGATCTGCGCTTGCCGCGCGTCAGCGGCATCGAGGTGCTGCGCCGGATCAAGAACGACGAGCGCACCCGCACGATTCCGGTGGTGGTGCTGACCTCCTCGAAGGAGGACATCGATGTCGAGGAGTGCTACCGGCTCGGCGTTAACAGCTACATTACCAAGCCGGTATCCTTCGACGAATTCGTCAAGGTAGTGGGCGAACTCGGTCTGTACTGGTTGCTGCTCAACAAGATTCCTCACGAGTGAAACAAAATGCCGGATGAGCTGAAGATCCTGATGCTTGAGGACGAGCCGGTCGACGCCGAGCTAGCTGCTCGGGCGCTGAGCAAGGCCGGCATGAACTTCACATCCAGACGCGTGGATACGAGGCAGGCCTTCATCGCGGCGTTGCAGGAATTCCGGCCCGACCTCATCCTTGCCGATTACCGGCTTCCGGCATTCGACGGACTGGCGGCGCTGGTCATAGCGGTAGAACAGGCTCCCGACGTGCCCTTCA
>DAIOGL010000035.1:8450-14105 GCA_036745235.1 Sulfuritalea sp. | reverse complement strand
CACTGGGAGGCTTCTGATCAGCTCGCTTCGCTCGACTATCACCTGTCGCTCCGAACGAGCTGTTTCACGCTATATGCGGCGGAAGACCAGTGAGCCGTTGGTGCCGCCGAAGCCGAAATTGTTCTTCAGCGCGACATCGATCTTCATCGGCCGGGCCTTGTTGGCGCAGTAATCCAGGTCGCACTCCGGATCCTGCTCGAAGATGTTGATGGTCGGCGGCGATATCTGGTGATGCACGGCGAGCACCGTGATCACCGACTCGAGGCCGCCGGCGCCGCCCAGCAGATGGCCGGTCATCGACTTGGTCGAATTCACCACCAGCTTCTGCGCCGCGTCGACGCCGAAGGCCAGCTTGATGGCCTCGGTCTCGTTCTTGTCGCCCAGCGGCGTCGAAGTGCCGTGGGCATTGACGTACTGGACCTGGTCCGGATTGACGCCGGCGTTCTTCAGCGCGTTCACCATGCTGCGCCGCGGACCGTCGGTGTCGGGTGCGGTCATGTGGTATGCGTCGCCGCTCATGCCGAAACCGGCCAGCTCGGCATAGATCTTCGCCCCGCGCGCCCTGGCATGCTCGTACTCTTCGAGCACCATCACGCCGGAGCCCTCGCCGAGGACGAAGCCGTCGCGATCCTTGTCCCAGGGACGGCTGGCCGTCGCCGGATCGTCGTTGCGCGTCGACAAGGCCTTGGCCGAACCGAAGCCGCCGACCGCCAGGGGCGTCGTCGTCGCCTCGGCGCCGCCGCACACCATCACGTCGGCATCGCCGTACTCGATCATGCGCGCGCTGATTCCGATGGCGTGCAGGCCCGTGGTGCAGGCCGTGACCACCGCAATGTTCGGTCCCTTCAGGCCCAGCATGATCGAGAGGTTGCCCGAGATCATGTTGATGATGGTGCCTGGAATGAAGAAAGGCGAAATCTTGCGCGGGCCGCCGCCGAGGAAGTCGTTGTGCGTTTCCTCGATCATCGGCAGGCCGCCGATGCCCGAGCCGATGTTGACCCCTATCCGGTCGGCGTTTTCGGCATTGACCTCGATCCCGGAGTCGCGGAAAGCCTGGATGCCGGCCGCCATGCCGTAATGGATGAAGGTATCCATCCGGCGCGCTTCCTTGGCCGACAGATAGGCCGCGACATCGAAGTTCTTCACCTCACCCGCGATGCGCGCCGGAAAAGCCGATGCGTCAAAGCGGGTGATGGGTCCGATCCCGCACTTGCCGGCAATCAGGTTGTCCCAGGCTTCTGGAACGCTATTGCCAACCGGCGAGACGAGGCCCAGACCGGTGACGACCACACGGCGTCGCGACACGATGTACTCCGAAAGAAAGGATTGAAACGGGGATGAAGATTACTTCTTGATGTTGGCGTTGACGTAGTCAATTGCCTGCTGCACGGTGGTGATCTTCTCCGCGTCTTCGTCAGGAATCTCGCACTCGAACTCCTCCTCCAGCGCCATCACCAGCTCCACGGTGTCGAGCGAGTCGGCACCGAGGTCGTCCACGAAGTTGGATTCGTTCTTGATGTCAGCTTCATTGACGCCCAGTTGCTCGGCGACGATCTTCTTGACGCGTTGTTCGATGTTCTCCATCTTGAAACTCCTTCCCTGATTTATCGGGTGGTAAAAACCTGCTTATTTTAACAAAAACACCGGACACCCTCGCGAGTTAAATCCGGTCACGCCATATACATGCCGCCATTGACGTTCAGCGTGCTGCCCGTGATGTATCCGGCCTGCTTCGATGCCAGGAACGCCACGGTTGCCGCGATCTCGTCGGGCTGTCCGAGGCGTCCCAGCGGAATCTTGCCCAGCAGTGCGTCGCGCTGCGCGTCCGGCAGCGCCCGGGTCATGTCGGTGTCGATGAAGCCCGGCGCCACGCAATTCACGGTGATGTTGCGGCTGCCGAGTTCCTGCGCCAGCGCGCGGCTCATGCCGGCGACGCCGGCCTTGGCCGCAGCATAGTTGGCCTGGCCCGGATTGCCGGCTTCGCCGACGACCGAGGTGATATTGATGATGCGTCCGAAGCGCGCCTTCATCATGCCGCGCATGACCAGTTTGGACAGGCGGAAGACGGCCTTGAGATTGGTCTCGATGACCAGATCCCATTCATCGTCCTTCATCCGCATGGCGAGATTGTCGCGGGTGATGCCGGCGTTGTTGACCAGAACGGAAACGGGTCCGAACTTCTTCTCGATTTCGCCGATCAGCGCCTCGCAGGCCGCCGCTTCGGTGACATTCGCGCTGGCGCCCCAGCCGGTGATGCCGGCGCCGTCCAGCGCCTTCTGAATCTCTGCGGCACCCGCATCCGTCGTCGCGGTGCCGACCACGGTCGCGCCTTGTGCGCCAAGTTCCAGAGCGATGGCGCGGCCGAGGCCACGCGACGCACCCGTCACCAGCGCAATCTGTCCTTTCAAGTCCGCCATATCAGTTTCCCTTTACGACTGTCAGCGCTGCATCCATGGCAGCCAGGTCATTCATGGCGCCGCCGCCGAGGCTTTCGACGCAGCGCTTCACCAGCCCGGAGAGAACCTTGCCCGGACCGCATTCGAAGACGTGGCTCACGCCTGCCGCCTGCATCGCCTGCATGGTCTCGACCCAGCGCACCGGCGAGGCCGCCTGGCGCACCAGTGCATCCCTGATCGCGGCGGGATCCGCAAGCTGCGCCACGTCGACGTTGTTGATCACCGGAATTCGCGGCGCGGCCAGATCCAGTTCGGCCAGACGCGACTTCAGCGCTTCGGCCGCCGGCTGCATCAGCGAGCAATGGAAAGGCGCCGATACCGGCAGCATCAGCGCGCGCTTGGCGCCCCTGGCCTTGACCAGTTCTGCCGCACGCTCGACCGCCGCCTTGTGTCCGGCGATCACGGTCTGCTTCGGCTCGTTGAAATTCACGGCCTGCACCACCTGTCCCTGCGCCGCCTCGGCACAGGCCTCGACCACCGCCGCGGCATCGAGCCCCATCACCGCGGCCATCGCGCCCTCGCCGGCCGGCACCGCGGCCTGCATGGCCCTGGCGCGCAGTTCGACCAGAGGCACGGCGTCCTTCAGCTGCAGCACGCCGGCCGCCACCAGGGCCGCATATTCGCCGAGGCTGTGCCCCGCCACCAGAACCGGCTGCGCGCCGCCCTTTTCCAGCCAGAGACGATAGACCGCGATGTCGGCGGTGAGCATCAGTGGCTGGGTGTTGACGGTCTGGCTCAGCGCCTCTGCCGGACCGTCGCCGACCAGCTGCCACAGGTCGCGCCCCAGCGCGGCGGAGGCCTCATCGAATGTGGCGCGGATTACGGGCGCATCGCCGTAGGCGGCCATCATGCCGAGCGACTGGGAGCCCTGGCCAGGAAACACTAACGCGAATTTCATTTCGTTTTTCTCTGATTCAAAACTTGAGCAGGGTCGCGCCCCAGGTGAATCCGCCGCCGACACCTTCGAGCAGCAGATGCTGGCCGCGCCGGATCTGGCCGCCACGCACCGCGGCGTCGAGCGCCAGCGGAATCGATGCCGCCGATGTGTTGCCGTGCTGGCCCACCGTGACGATGCAATTTTCCGGTGCGATATGGAGCCGCTTCGCCGTCGCCTGCATGATGCGCACGTTGGCCTGATGCGGAATCAGCCAGTCCACCTGCGCGGCGGTCATTCCCGCCGCGTCCAGGACTTCGTTGGCGACGTCGGCGAGCACCTTGACCGCGAACTTGAACACGGCCTGGCCGTCCATGCGCAGGAAAGGGTCGCCGGTAACGACGCCGCCGCAAATCTGGCCCGGCACCGAAAGGATGCCGTGGTGGCTGCCGTCGGCGTGGAAGGCGCTGGACAGCAGGCCCGGCTGGTCCGACGCCTCCAGCACCACGGCGCCCGCGCCATCGCCGAACAGCACGCAGGTGCCGCGATCCTTCCAGTCGAGGATGCGCGAAAACACTTCGGCGCCGACAACCAGCGCGCACTTGTGCGAGCCGGAACGGATGAACTTGTCGGCGATCGTCAATGCGTAAATGAACCCGCTGCACACCGCCTGCACGTCGAAGGCCGGTGCGCCGTTGGTATTGCCGAGTTTGTTCTGCAACAGGGCTGCCGCACTGGGAAACACGTAATCGGGCGTCGACGTGGCGACGATGATGAGATCGACGTCATTGGCCACCCGTCCGGCCGCCTGCAGCGCGCGCCGGCTGGCTTCGAGCGCCAGGTCGCTGCTGGTCACGCCCGCGGCGGCCAAGTGCCGGCTGCGAATCCCGGTGCGCTCGATGATCCAGTCATCGGACGAGTCGAGTCCATGCGCAGCGATCAGGGCCGCATTGCTGACGGGCTCGCCGGGCAGGTAGCTGCCGGTGCCGCTGATTCGGGTATGGATCATTTTTCGGTCTCCATCAATCGCAGAGAGTCGGCGCCGGCAGGACGGCGGCCATGCGCGCGGCGATGGTCTCCGGCAGGCGCTGGCGCGCCTCTTCGGCGGCCTTTTCCAGCGCATGGCGAAACGCCATTTGATCGGCGGAGCCGTGGCTCTTGACCACGATGCCCCTGAGGCCCAGCAGGCTCGCTCCGTTGTAGCGGCGTGGGTCGAAGCGCCGCCGGAAGGATTTCAGCACGGGCATCGCGGCCAGGGCTGCCAGTTTGGTGAAGATATTGCGCGAGAACTCTTCCTTGAGCGCGCCACCTATCATGTGGGCAAGGCCTTCCGCCGCCTTCAGCGTGACGTTGCCGACGAACCCGTCGCACACCACCAGGTCGGCAGTGCCCTTGAAGATGTCATTGCCCTCGACATTGCCGACGAAATTCAGATCGGCGGCGCGCAGCAACTCCCCCGCACGCTTGACCGTATCGTTGCCTTTGATGTCTTCTTCGCCGATATTGAGCAGGCCGACCGTGGGCCTCTCCTTGTGTTCCAGGGCGGAAACCAGCAGGGAACCCATGATGCCGAACTGCAGCAGATGCTCCGGGCTGCAATCGACGTTGGCGCCGAGATCCAGCACATAGGTGCTGCCGCGCTCCGACGGCAGGATGGCGCAGATGGCCGGCCGGTCGATGCCCGGCAGCGTCTTCAGCACGAAGCGCGATACGGCCATCAGGGCGCCGGTATTCCCGGCGGATACCGCGGCGTCTGCCGTGCCTTCCTTGACCAGGTCGACGGCGACGCGCATCGAGGAATCCTTCTTGCCGCGCAGCGCACTGGCCACCGCCTCGTCCATCTCGACCATTTCCGAGGCATGGCGGATCGCCAAGCGGCTGCCGAACTCGGCCAGCGCGGACTCCGCCTGCGGACGCAAGACCTCCTCGCGGCCGACCAGAATGGCGGCGCAATCGGTGTCGTGACGCAGGAATTCAAAGACGGCAGGCAGCGTTACCGACGGACCGTGGTCGCCGCCCATGCAATCCACCGCGAGGGTGATCGCCATCGCTTTGTGATCTTCCGGGGCTCTTTATGCAAAAACGGCCGGATGCGCAACACGCATCCGGCCGGTTTCGACAAAGTGAATTATTCGCCCTTGGCCTTTACGACCTTCTTGCCGCGATACACGCCGGACGGCGAGATATGGTGGCGCAGGTGGACCTCGCCCGTAGTCGGCTCGACGGCCAGCGGCGGGTTGGTCAGAAAATCATGCGCACGATGCATGCCGCGCTTGGACGGGGATTTCTTGTTCTGTTGCACTGCCATTTCGCTACTCCTTGTTT
>DAIOGL010000035.1:6561-8350 GCA_036745235.1 Sulfuritalea sp. | reverse complement strand
TCCATTTCCACTTGCGCTCGCCGACGGCGATTCGCACTGTTCATGCCGCGGCGCGATGGGCAACGCCAGCAACACTTCATCCTCGACCAGCGACAGCACGTTCAACTCCGCATCGGCGGCGATCGCATCGGCGCTGTCGTCCTCCAGATCGTCGTCCGGCCAATCCGCGCCCGGCGCTATCAACTGCAGCCGGCTCCTGATCGCCAGCGGGTACTTCATGCCGCCCAGACAACGCTGGCAACAAAGCACCGGCTCGCCCGCTATATCCAGTTGCAGCCACGACTTGCCCTGCTCGTCCCGCCATCCTTCCAGCCGAACCGACAAGGAACCGGCGGTTGTGGTCAGCAGCTCCGCCAGACGCGGCAACTCATCCAAACCTACGCTGCGCTCCAGCACACCACCACTGCGCGCGAACTCAAGACAGTCTATGACTGTTCCGGCAATTGAATCGGACAAGGACAGGCGCTCGCGCGGCAAACGGCGAATGTTATCATGCCCGACCCCCTTTTTTCAAGCCTGAAACATGCCTCGCCTTGTCGTTCTCGCCTCGACTTCGCCCTACCGCCGCGAACTTCTGGCCCGCCTGCAGATCCCCTTCGAAACCTCCGCGCCCGAGGCCGACGAGTCGGCGCTGCCCGGCGAGGCCCCCGCAAGCACGGCCCTGCGCCTCGCCGAAGTCAAGGCCCGGGCCGTTGCGGGGCGCTATCCCGACGCCCTCATCATCGGCTCGGATCAGGTCGCCGCACACGGCAACGAGCGCTTCGGCAAGCCGGTGAGGCGGGACAATGCCGTCGCCCAGTTGCGCCAGATGCGCGGAAAAGAGGTGGTCTTCCATACCGGGCTGTGCCTGCTCGACAGCGCCAGCAACCGGGTGCAACTGAGCTGCGTCGACACGCATGTCGGCTTTCGCGACCTTTCCGATGCCGAGATCGCGTCCTATCTGGACAGGGAAGATGCCCTCAATTGCGCCGGCAGCGCCAAATCCGAGGGTTTGGGCATTTCCCTGCTCTCCTACCTGCGCGGCGACGACCCCAACGCGCTGGTGGGCCTGCCGCTGATCGCCCTGTGCGGCATGCTGCGCGCCGAAGGCCTGCACTTGCCGTGACCGGCCTGCCATGACGCGCACGCTCCGCTAAGCGATGCCCGGCACCCTCTGGCTGTTGCCCGTCGCCCTCGGCGACACGCCCTGGCAGAACTATTTGCCGGCAGTCGCCCGTGAAGCCGCTTGCCGGCTGACCCGTTTTGTCGTCGAAAACGCCAAGACGGCGCGCGCCGAACTCAAGCGCATCGGCCATCCCGTGCCCTTGCGCGAACTGGCGATCGAGCAGTTGCCTGAATCGCCGACCGCCGCCGACATCGAGCGACTTATCGCGCCGGTGCGCGCCGGCCACGATATCGGCCTGATGTCGGAGGCCGGCTGCCCGGCAGTGGCCGACCCCGGCGCCCTGCTGGTGCGCCGCGCCCATGAACTGGGCCTCGCCGTCAGGCCTCTGGTCGGCCCTTCTTCGCTGCTGCTGGCGCTGATGGCCTCCGGACTCGACGGCCAGCGCTTCGCCTTTCATGGCTACCTGCCGGCGCGCGACCCGGAGCGCCGCCTTCGCATCGCAGAGCTTGAAAGCGAATCAACCCGACTCAGGCAAACGCAGATATTCATCGAAACGCCCTACCGAAACCATGCATTGTTCGCCGCGCTGCTGCTGGCCTGCCGCCCGAAATCACGCCTCTGCCTCGCGACCGACCTGACGCTGGCAGGCGAACAGATCATTACGCGCCGCATCGCGGACTGGAA
>DAIOGL010000035.1:0-6461 GCA_036745235.1 Sulfuritalea sp. | reverse complement strand
GAGTACTACCCGACCCGAACCGAGGCGGCCATCTTCGTCGAACACCTGCCGGCCATCCGGCATGCGCTGGGCCGGGACTTCACGCTCATCGATCTCGGCTGCGGCAGTTGCGGCAAGGCCGGCAGGCTGTTTCATGCGGGAGTCCTGCCCGCCCGCTATGTCGCCGTCGATATTTCGGTCGACTTCATGCGTGATTCGCTGCAACAGCTCAAGCGCGAACTGCCGGCGATCGACATGACCGGCATCGGCATCGACTTCACGCATGAGCTGGCACTGCCCGACGACATCCCGCTGCAAGGGCGCATGTTCTTCTATCCCGGCTCCAGCATAGGCAACTTCAGCCCGCCCGAGGCCGGCCGTTTCCTGCAAGGACTGGCCGACCGGCTGGATGCCTCGGGCGGCCTGCTGATCGGCGTCGATCTGATCAAGGACAGCGCCGTGCTCGATGCGGCCTACGACGACGCGCTGGGTGTCACCGCGGCCTTCAACCGCAACCTGCTGCGGCACGTCAATGCCCGGCTCGATGCCGACTTCGACATCCGCGACTGGCGGCACGTGGCCTTTTACAACGCCGTGGACGCCCGCATCGAAATGCATCTCGAGGCCCGTCGCGCACTCACGGCAGGCTGGCCGGATGCCGCCGGCCGCAGCCTGAGGCGGTTCGCCGCCGGCGAGCGGATTCATACCGAGAACTCGTACAAGTATTCGCCGGAAGGCTTCTCGGCCCTGCTGGCGTCGGCGGGATTTGCCGATATCGAGATGTGGACCGACCCCCGCGGCTGGTTTGCCCTGTTCTTCGCCCGCCGGGGGAAATAGCGCCCTCAGGCGCCCACGTTCACCTGGGCCGGCCCGTCCTCCATGCGTCCGATCACGGCGGCCGCCCCGAAGCCTTCGGCGCGGAACACCTCCAGCACCTCACCGACGGTCTCGGGCCGGCAGGCTACCAGCAGGCCGCCGCTGGTTTGCGGATCGGTCAGCAGGGCGCGCTGCGTGGTCGTGATGGCCGCGTCGAGCGCGACATCCGCCCCATAGGCCATCCAGTTGCGCGCCGAGGCCCCGGTTATGTAGCCTGCCGTCGCGAGGCGCTCGACATCGGCCAGCAATGGAATCCTGCCCATGTCGAGAAACCCCGAAAGCTTTGCGCCGCGGCACACCTCCAGCAGATGGCCCAGCAGGCCAAAGCCCGTGATATCGGTCAGGGCGTGTACCCCGGCAAGATGCGCGAGGCGCCTGCCCGGCGTGTTCAGCTTGGTCGTGCTGGCGATCATGGCGTCATAACCGGCCGCGTCCAGCGCGCCCTTCTTCAAGGCGGCCGACAACACACCGACGCCGAGCGGCTTGCCCAGGATCAGCACATCGCCGGGTCGCGCACCGGCGTTGGTCTTCACCCGGTCGGGGTGCACCAGCCCCATCACCACCAAGCCATAGATCGGTTCGACGGAATCGATGGTGTGGCCTCCGGCGATCGGAATGCCGGCCGCGGCGCAGACGCTTTCACCGCCCTCGAGAATCTTCCCGATGACCTCCACCGGCAGCTTGTCGAGCGGCATGCCGACCAGGGCCAGCGCCATGATGGGCGTGCCGCCCATGGCATACACGTCGCTGATTGCGTTGGTCGCGGCAATCCGGCCGAAGTCGTAGGGATCATCGACGATGGGCATGAAGAAATCGGTGGTGGCGATCAGGGCCTGCTCGTCGTTGAGCCGGTAAACGGCGGCGTCGTCAGCCGTTTCAATGCCGACCATCAGTTCTTTCGGCACAGGAAACCCTTGCACGCCGCGCAGAATTTCGGACAGCACGCCGGGGGCAACCTTGCAGCCGCAGCCGCCGCCATGACTGAAGCTGGTCAAGCGGATCGGAGTGGGGGAATGCTTGGGGGAATTCATTATTTTGACTGCCTTGTGATTTAGTTACGGCCACTGCGCTTAACGTCGATAAGGCCGACGTTAGCCTCCACTGAAACTTCGTTTTCAAGAAGACTGCAAACGGCGGCGCATTCGCGTGCCGGGGAGAACAAGGATACCCGCTCGGCGCAACGCCGGGACAAGTCCGCGTAGTACCTGGGATCGCGGGCAGCCTGCCGGATCAGTTGCGCCAGGCGCGCCGCGTCGCCGACCGGAAACCAGCCGGGATAGTCCGCGCCGAGAAGGCCCCGATTGCCGGGGATGTCGCTGCCCAGCACCGGCACGCCGCTGGTCACGGCTTCGATCAGCACGTTGGCGCCGCCCTCCATGACCGAGGGCAGCAGCAGCAGGTGGCAGCGTTTGATGAGTTGGCGCGTTGCCGCCTGCGGCAAGGCGCCCATGGGGTGATATCGCGCGTCGCCGGCAGCCTCCGAGCGGACTTCGGCCGCCAGTTGCGGATCGAGATCGCTGCCGACGTGAAACAGCCGCACCGGCAGATCGGCGGGCAGGCTGCGCAGGGCGCGCAGCGCGGTCAGGGGATCCTTTTCGGGCCGCATATGCCCCACCAGCGCCAGGTCGAAATGGCGCTTGCTGCGGTGCCCCGGCCGCAGCAAGCGCGCTGACTGGTAGATGATCGTGGTCTTCGCGGCGTACTCGGGCGGCAGCGCCTTGGCTCCCTCGCCCTGCAATACCACCAGACGACTGGCCAGCGCCAGCGACCGCTTCGCACTCTCATCCACTGCGATGTCGCGGTAGAGATCCGTTCCGGTCAATACGACGATCAGCGGACGATCCGGATATCGCTCGGCGAAGGCAGCGATCGACGCCGCCGAGCGACGGGCATGGAGGGCAATCAGAAAGTCGGCGCCGGCGCCACGCCACTCGATGTCGATGCTGACCCGCGCATGGGGCGCCAGACATCGCGCCCAGCGCCTTGCCGTATGCCAGTTGCCGTTGTTGGCACTGGCGAGCGCCGGGCTGATAATGACGACGGAGGGATGAGATGTGATGGACACGCCGGATCTGAGAACCGCGGACAAAACCCTGCTCGCCCATGCGATGCAGGATGCGCGGGATTATACGGTCAGCCTTCTGGACGAGTTCGCGGCCTGGCGGTGCGGGGCCCGCGCTGAAGGCGCCGGCTCGCCCGATCCCCTGCACCCGCCCTGCGTTGCCATCGTCAATCCTCCCTTGTGGGAACTCGGCCACGTCGCCTGGTTCACCGAATACTGGTGTCAACGCTATCGGGGACAGGCGGCGCCCCTCCCCTCCCGCCTTCCCGATGCCGACCGCTGGTACGACTCGCGCCATGTGCCGCATGACAGCCGCTGGCAGCTCGACCTGCCCGACTGGAACGCAACCCGGCGCTACCTTCTGGACACGCTGGGCTCCGCACTTGATTCCCTGCGGCACTTGCCGGAAACGGACCGGGCCCTTTATTTTCACCGCCTCGCCCTGTTCCACGAGGACATGCACGCCGAGGCCTTCCACTACACCCGACAGACGCTGGCGTGGCCGGCTGCCGACGGCTTGAGCGACCTGGCGCCTGCTGGAGACATCGAACTCGCGGGCGGCGAATTCCTCATGGGCAGCCCGCCTGCAGCCAAAGGTTTCGTCTTCGACAACGAGAAGTGGGCGCATCCCCAGCGCATCGAATGCTTCGCGATTGCGGCGACTCCGGTGAGGAATTCGGACTATCTCGCATTCGTCGAAGCCGACTGCTACCGGCAGCCGCAGTGGTGGTCTGAAAGCGGCCAAGCCTGGCTCGCCGCCAGCGGCCAAACCATGCCGCGCTATTGGCGCAGGAAGAACGGAATCTGGCAGCAGCGGCGCTTCGCCAACTGGATCGAGCTGGCACCGGGCCAGCCGGTGATTCACCTCACGGCGCATGAAGCCGAAGCCTGGTGCCGCTGGGCCGGCCGCCGCCTGCCGAGCGAAGCGGAATGGGAATACGCGGCCCTTCACGCCGGCAATTTCGAATGGGGAAGCCAGGTCTGGGAATGGACGGCCAGCGCGTTTGTGCCCTATCCGGGCTTCAGCCCCGATCCCTATGCCGAATACGCCGAACCGTTCTTCCACACCCATCGCAGCGTGCGCGGCGGCTCCTTCGCGACCCGCGAGCGGATGCGCCACCCGCGCTACCGCAACTACTACGAGGCGCAGCGCGACGACATATTCGTCGGCTTCCGCAGTTGTCCGGCCGGCTG
Source organism: Sulfuritalea sp. (assembly GCA_036745235.1). Classification (GTDB taxonomy): domain Bacteria; phylum Pseudomonadota; class Gammaproteobacteria; order Burkholderiales; family Rhodocyclaceae; genus Sulfuritalea. The sequence continues at coordinate 2,350 of DAIOGL010000035.1, read as the reverse complement.
AATATTCAAATGCGCTGCAGGACGAACAGGGCCACAAATCCGCTGCCGATGGTCAGCAGCGTGTTGCGCCACAGGGCCGCGACGACAATGGCCACCAGTCCGGCCCATAACCGGTGATTGCCGCCACCGAGCGTGATCTCGCCCTGCACCAGCAGCAGTTCCGGCGCCACGATCGCGGTCAGCGCGGCGATCGGCACGAAAGGCAGCAGCCGCCTGAACCAGGTCGGCGGCCGATAGTGCCCTTCCGCCGCAATGAAGGAATAGCGGATAGAGAAGGTGATCAGGCCGCATGCCAGCATCAGCCACCAGAGATTCATTTCGCCTTCCTTGTCAGCGCGGCCCCGACCACCAGGCCGGCCAGCGCCGCAATGAACAGGCCGACCTTGTAGGGCATCGCCGCCAGGGCAACGGCCACGGCGCCCGCCGCCAGGGCCGCCGCCAGCAATGCACGACTGTCGATCATGGGCACCACGATGGCAATGAAAGTCAGCGGCAGCGCGAAATCCAGCCCGAGATTGGACGGCAGTTGCGTGCCGATCAGCACGCCGGCCAGCGTCGACACCTGCCAGCCGGCCCACAGGCCGAAGCCGGAACCGAACAATATCCAATGCGCATCGGGCGACCGCGCATCGGTCCTCCCCAGCATATGGGGAATCGCCGCGGCATAGGCCTCGTCGGTCAGCAGATAGGCCAGCAGGATTTTCCAGCGCCGCGGCAGGCGCGCGAGCATCGGCGCAACCGAGGCGCTGTAGAGCGCGTGGCGCAGATTCACCAGGCCCACGGCGCCCGCAGTCAGCAGCAGAGGCGCGCCGGCGCCCACCAGCTGGGCCAGCAGGAACTGTGCGGAGCCGGCGAAGACGATCGATGACATCGCCATCGCAGCCAGGGGCGGAATGCCGCTTTGCAGCGCCACCACGCCGTAGATCACGCCGAACGGCCCGACGCCGACCAGCAGCGGCATGACCGAGCGCAAGCCGAGCCTAAACGCCGCGGCGGGCGTCACCGGCCGCCGCCGGGCCGCCCCAAGGCAGCCGCTCCTGAAGCCTGCGAGCACGGCGAGCCGTGGTCACCCCTTTGCCTGGAAAAGGGGTTGGGGGATATGCCGTTCACTTTTTTGCCGGCAGATTGACCAGGACGATGCCGCCCACCACCATCGCGGCGGCGACGAAGAAATGCAGGCTGGGCTGGTCGCCCATCATCAGCATGCCGAACCAGACGCCGAACAGCGGCGTCAGGAAGGAGAACACCAGCAGGCGGCCGGCAAGATAGCGGGTCAGCAGCCAGAACCACGCCAGATAGCTGACGAAGGCGACGATCACAACCTGATAGGCCATGGCCCAGAGAGTCGGCGCCGACAGCACGCCGATGCCGCGCTCGCCGACCAGCCAGGAGAGCGGAAACATCACGGCAGCCGACACCACCAGCTGATAGAGCAGCACCTTGGTCGCCGTCACCTGCGCCAGCTTCGTGGCGCGGATCAGTACCGTCGTCGCCGCCCAGAACAGCGCGGCAAGCACGCCGAACGCATCGCCCAGCAGGCTGCCGCCCGATGCCTTGTCGATGAAGGCCAGCACCAGCCCGGCAAAGGCCAGCAGCACGCCTGCCGCCTGGCGCCATCCCATGCGCTCGCCGGGAACGAAGAAATGCAGGCCGAGCACCGTGAAGCAGGGCGCGGTGTAGAGAAACACGACCATGCGCGACACGGTGGTGCGTTCGACGCCGACGAAGATGAAGACGAATTCGAGCCCGAACAGCAGGCCGGCAAGCAGGCCGGGGCGCAGCGACTTGTCCGCTGCGAACAAGGCAATGCCGCGCCAGCGTGCCCAGGCAAACACCAGTACCGCGCCGAGGCCGGAGCGCAGGCCGGCCTGCAGGATCGGACTGATTTCGACCACGGCGAACTTCATCGCGACCTGCTGGAAGCCCCAGATGGCGCACAGCAGAACCATCAGCCCAAACGCCGCCGGACCGGGAGCGATGCGCTGGTTCATGGACCTTCCCCCCATCCCCCTTCCCCGGGAAGGGGGTGATCATGGTTCATCCCGCCGCAAGCGGCGGGATTCCGGATGCCTGGCTGCGGCCGCCTTGGGACGGCCCGGCGACGACCGCTCATGCGGCGACCGGGCTCAGCGCCGGCAGATGATGGCGCCGGCGGGCATCGTTGCAGGCCTCGTCGCCGCGTCCCACCGCGGCGAGCGGCGCGAACTCGCGACAGGCGCTGGGGCGGAATTCGTAGATGGCGCAGGATACGTCTTCACCGATGGTCCCACGCAAGGCAATGCAGCGTGATGGAGCACTCGCCGTGCCGCGCATGCAAACCACTTGCGAACTCACCGGCTCGACCAGCCCC
>DAIOGL010000034.1:7198-14158 GCA_036745235.1 Sulfuritalea sp. | reverse complement strand
CGCACCCGGACGTGTTCAACGTGCTGCTGCAGGTGCTCGACGACGGCCGCATGACCGATGGGCAGGGCCGTACCGTCGACTTCAAGAACACCGTGATCGTGATGACCTCCAATCTGGGCAGCCAGATGATCCAGACCATGGCGGGCGACGATTACCAGGTGATCAAGTTGGCCGTGATGGGCGAAGTCAAAATGCATTTCCGCCCCGAGTTCGTGAACCGCATCGACGAGATCGTGGTGTTCCATGCGCTGGACGAGAAGAACATCGCCGGCATCGCGCGCATCCAGTTGAAGTACCTGGAAAAGCGCATGGCGAAACTGGACATGACGCTGGAGGTTTCCGACCCCGCCGTGGCGCTGCTTGCCGAGGCCGGCTTCGACCCGGTGTTCGGCGCGCGGCCGCTGAAGCGTGCGATCCAGGAGCGCATCGAGAACCCGCTGTCGAAGCTGATTCTCGAAGGCAGGTTCGGACCGAAGGACAGTGTCAAGGTGGGCGCCAGCAAGGGGCAGCTCACCTTCGACAAGGGCGCCGGCAAGGCTTGAAATCGGCGCGGCTCCGGCGTAGTATAACAACTGTTATAACTTCGCTGGAGCCTGTCATGCACGTTCTCAAGCTTACCCAGATCGGAAATTCCGTCGGCGTCATCCTGCCGAAGGAGGTGCTCGCCAACCTGAAGCTGGAGAAAGGCGAGTCGATCTTTCTGACCGAGACTCCCGAGGGTTATGTGGTTACGCCCTACGACCCGGCGCTTGAAGAACAGATGACGGCCGGCCGCGATTTCATGCATGAGTTTCGTGACACCTTTCACGCGCTGGCCAAGTGAACTGGCGCTGGATCGACAAGCAGGCGCTGCTGCTGTTGCATGGGGAGAGCCTTGCCGAGCATGGCGGCGCAGCCGGCATGCGCGATGAGGGTTTGCTCGATTCCGCGCTGGCGCGCGCGCAAAACCTCGCGGCCTTTGGCGATCCGGACGTTGCGGATCTGGCCGCGGCCTATGGCTCAGGGATTTCGCAGAATCATCCGTTCGTCGATGGCAACAAGCGCGCGGCGTTTCTCTCGGTCGGTTTGTTCCTTGCCTTGAACGGATATCGCCTCGTCGCGACCCAAGCGGAGGCGACGGTTGCAATGCTGGCTCTCGCCGCCGGCGAACTCGATGAAGCCGAGTTCGCTGGGTGGTTGCGGCGACATGCCGAGCCGAGACGGCTCCCGGCGGCAAAGCCGGCGAAGGCCTGATCAGGCTGCGGCGGCGGCCTTCCAGGCAGCGACCCGCGGGTCCATCAGCCGCCGCCACAGGGGCGGCACCAGCGCCAGCAGCACCAGCGAGGCATAGCCCGTGGGCAGCTGCGGCGCATCGTCGTGGTGGCGCAGGATCTGGTAGCGCCGCGCGGCATGGGCGTGGTGGTCCGAATGCCGCTGCAGGTTGAGCAGGACGAGGTTGGACAGGCGGTGGCTGTCGTTCCACGAGTGGCGCGGCGTCACGCGCTCGTAGCTGCCGTCGGGGCGCCGGTCGCGCAGCAGGCCGTAGTGCTCGATGTAGTTCACCAGTTCCAGCAGCGTGATGGCGACCAGGGCCTGCATGACGAAGAACACCAGGCCGGAGATGCCCAGCCAGGCGCTCATGCCGGCGGCGAGCAGCAGCGTCAGGCCGTGCCACAGATACATCTCGTTGCGCCAGTGCCAGGCCGGCAGGCCGCGCGCCCGCAGTCGCTCGCCGGCAAGTTCCCAGGCTCGCAGCGGATTCACCACCATCGCGCGCAGCAGGAAGGCATAGGCAGACTGTCCGAGTCGCGCGGTCGAGGTGTCGCGAGGCGTGGCGACATCGACGTGGTGGCCGAACACGTGCTCAACCTTGAAGCCGCCATAGGCGACCAGGGCCAGCAGCACCCCGCCGGCATTGCGTTCCAGCGGCGTCGGCTTGTGGATCAGTTCATGCGCATAGGTGATGCCGATCGCGCCGCCGACGATGCCGACCGACAGGCCGAGGCCTGCCGCGGCCATCGGGTTCCCGCCGGCGAGCGCGACGAAGGCCGGCGCACCCCAGAGCAGCAGCAGGGCATGCGCGGGCAGGGCCGCCAGGGGCAGCAGGCGGTAGCCCGGCTCGGCGGCGAGGGCGGCTTCGAGCGCCGGCGGCGGATTGCGGGTGTCGAGCCCGATCCGCGTGTCGATCAATGGAAAGACGACGAAAACCCAGACGGGGGTCAGCAGGTTCCACAGCCCCGGCATACCGGTCGCCGCGCCGAGGGCGTAGCCGAGCGGCGGCAGGCTGAGGAACTGCAGCAGGACGAACCAGGCGAGGCGGCGGTCGAAGGCTTGGGTTGGCATGTCGCGAAATTTAACATCAGGACAGGGCGATGCCGGTAACGAATACTTACAAAACCTGCCGCGCTTGCAGAGATTCGCTTACACGCGCGGAGTTGAATAGGCGGCATCGGAACACAAGGATGAATGCCATGAACAAGATCAAACTGCTAATCGCGCTCCTGCTGCTGGGAGTCGGCGGCGTCGGCAACGCATGGGCGGACCGCGGTCACGGTCATGGCCATGGCCGCGACCATGCGAGCGTGCGCTTCGGCGTGATGATCGGGCCCTACTGGGGCGGGCCGTGGCACTATCCGCCGCCCTACTATTACTCGCCGTATTACTACCCGCCGGTGGTGGTTCAGGCGCCGGCCCCGCAGGTGTATATCGAACAGCCTGCCGCACCGCTGCCGCCCGCACCGGCCGCGGCGGCGCCGGCAAACTACTGGTACTACTGCGCCGCGGCGAGGGGCTACTACCCCTATGTCAAGGAATGCCCCAGCGGATGGCAGAAGGTCCTGCCGCAGCCGCCGAACTGAGCCTTGGTCGAATCGGGAGCGACAACAATGAAATCCTCACTATCTTCCCTCGCCGCCGTGTCCGCACTGCTGCTCGCCGGATGCGCCGTGGCGCCGACCGGCCCCAGCGTGATGGCACTGCCGGGTAGCGGCAAGAACTTCGAGCAGTTCCGCAGCGACGATGCCGAATGTCGCCAGTACGCCCAGTATCAGGTCGGCGGCGCGGATGCGAACCGGGCCGCGGCCGACGCCGGCGTGCGCAGCGCCGCCGTCGGAACCGTGGTGGGCGCCGTGGCCGGTGCGGCCATCGGCGGCCGCGACAGTGCCGGTGTCGGCGCCGGCACCGGACTGCTGGTCGGCAGCATGGCCGGCACCGGCGCGGCCCAGAGCTCCGCCTATGCGACCCAGCGCAATTACGACAACGCCTACGTCCAGTGCATGTACGCCAAGGGGCAACAGGTGCCGGTTTCGGGTGCCGTCGCGCGCGGCCGCACCCAGGCGCCCGTCGATCGCGGCAGTGCAGCGCCGGCGGGCGCCGGCTACCCGCCGCCGCCCGCGGGCTATCCGCCACCGCCTCCTCCAGGCTATGCCCCGCCGCCGGGGTCGCCCCCACCACGCTGACAACCCACCCAGGACATCCAGAAAATGCAAACCACTATTCCCGCTACCTCGTCTTCCTCGCTGCATCCCGTGTTGTGGATCGCCGGCATTTCGGTGACCGTGCTGTCCCTGGCAGGCGTTGCGGCGCTGACCGGCTACCTGCCCGCGAAGGCCGATCCGGTCGCGGCCCGGCCCGCCATCGTCGCCGCGGCGCCCGTGACCGACCCGGTGCCCGCTGCCGTCCCGCCGGCGCCTGTCGCCGCTGCGCCGGCGCCGGCTGCTGCCGTTTCCGCGGCCGCCGGCAGGCCGGCGGCCGTGAGCCATCAGAAGACTGCGAAACGAAAAGTCGAAGAGACGACTCTTGCGACTCCCGCGCCGGCGCCGTATCCCGTCGCCGGCGGCGTTCCGCCCGACTACGTGCCGGCTCCGGTCGCCGCATCCGCGCCGGCTGCGCCACCCTGCCTCGATTGCGGCGTCGTCGCCAATGTGCGTCAAGTCACCAATGAAGCCAAGCCCAGCGGCGCGGGTGCCGTGATCGGCGGCCTTGCCGGCGCGGTATTGGGAAGCAATGTCGGACGCGGCAACACCCGTACCGTGGCGAGCATCGCCGGCGCGATAGGCGGCGGACTGCTGGGCAACTCGATCGAGAAATCCCGGAGCCAGACCACGGGCTACGAAGTCAGCCTGCGCATGGAAGACGGCAGCACGCGCACCATCGCGGCCGACACCATGCCCTCCTGGCGCATCGGCGACAAGGTCAGGCTGGTCAGCGGCGCCATCGTTTCGCGCTGACCGCTCCGCCCCGGCCGACGGCAATAACACTGCTGACGGTGTCGGTTTTTTCGGCCGGGCATTTCGGTTAGCATGCTGGCATGACCTCGAATACGACAGTTCGTGCCGATGCTGCGGTGATCGGGCTGGTGGGTGTCGCCCACGCCACCTCGCACCTGTTCCATCTCCTGCTGCCGCCGCTGTTTCCGCTGCTGATGCCGGCCTTCGGTTTCAGCTACACGGAGGCCGGCTTTCTGATGACGGTGTTTTTCGCCATCTCGGGCCTCGGCCAGGCCTTTGCCGGCATCGTCGTCGACCGCTACGGCGCGCGCCGCGTGCTGATGACGGGAGTCAGTCTGCTGGTAGCCTCGGGCCTGGCGCTCTCGGCAGCCGTCAACTATTGGATGCTGCTGCTGGCGGCGGTGTTCGCCGGGGCCGGCAATTCGGTATTCCATCCGGCGGATTTCTCCCTGCTCAACAAGAAGGTGTCGCCCTCGCGTCTCGGGCATGCATTTTCGGTGCACGGCCTGTCGGGCAATCTCGGATGGGCCACGGGGGCGGCCATTTCGGGTACGGCGATGGCTCTGGCAGGCTGGCGCGGCGCGGGCATCGCGGCTGCGCTGGTGGCTTTGTGTACAGTTGCCGCGCTGAAGATGGCGCGGCCGCTGCTCGATGACGACCGGCCAAGAGTCGGCGCCGGCGGTACGGCGGCCGGGGCGACTTTCGGTTTCCTCAGCGTCGCCGTGATCTGGCGGGCCTTCCTGTTCTTTCTGCTGGTCACCGCCGCCTTCAGCGGCCTGCAGAACTTTTCGGCGCCTGTGCTGGGCGGTATCTACGGCTTCTCGCCGGCCGCCGCAGTGGCGGCGCTGACCGGCTATCTGCTGGGTTCGGCGGCGGGAATGGTGGCCGGAGGTTTCATCGCCGGGCGCGTGCAATCGCACGAGCGGGCGGTCGGCGCGGCCATGGTCGGCGCGGCGATTTTCGCCGCGGTGCTGGCCAGCGGATTGCCGGCGACCTGGAGCGTGATCCCGCTGATGGCCGGCATCGGCATCGGCGTCGGCCTCGCCGGTCCTTCGCGCGATCTGCTGGTGCGCCGCGTCGCCACCGACGCGCTGGCGGGCGGCAACGCGTCGCCCGCCTTCGGCCGCGTCTATGGCTTTGTCTATTCCGGCATCGACGTCGGCCTTGCGCTCGGCCCGCTGGCCTTCGGCATGCTGCTGGATGCCGGCGGCCGCGATGGCGTGTTGCCGGGCGTGGCGCTGCTGCAGGTGCTCGCGGTGCTGACGGTCCTCGCCATGCGCCGCAAGCCGGTTCCGCTGCCGGCTAGATCCGGCTAGCCCGCCCGGCCCAGTAAGGGTCGCGCATCTCGCGCTTCAGCGTCTTGCCGGCGGCATTGCGCGGGAAGGCCGGCATGATGACGACGGACTGGACGCGCTGGTAACGCGCCGCGACGCGCTCGTTGATCCAGTCGCGCAGTTCTTCCGCCGCGGCGTCGGCGCCGGGCTTCAGAACCACCGCGGCGATCGGGGTTTCGCCCCAGGTCTCGTGCGGAATGCCGAACACCGAAACCTCGGCGACGGCCGGGTGGCGCGCGGCGATTTCCTCGATGTCGCGCGGATAGACCTTGACCCCGCCCGAGTCGATCATGTCCTTCTTGCGATCGACCAGGTAGAGGTAGCCTTCGTCGTCGAGATAACCGATGTCGCCGCTGTAGATCCAGCCGTCGCGCAAGGTCTCTGCCGTGAGCTGCGGCTTGCGCCAGTAGCCCTGCATGACGAAGGGCCCGCGACCGACGATCTCCCCGGCCTGTCCCGGCGGCAGGTCGCGGCCGTCTTCGCCGACGATGCGCACATCGCTGAAGGGCGGCGGGCAGCCGACCGAGCCGGATTTGCGCACGGCCTCGGTCTTGTCGAGGATGGTGAGGAAACCTTCGGTCAGCCCGTAGAGTTCGTAGAAGCGGCCCGGCAGCAACCGGTTCAGCTGGTCCTTGCGCGGCTGGGCCAGCGGCGCGCCGAGCGAGAGGATCATTTGCAGCGAGGCCAGCTTCTCCGGATCGAAAGCGGGCGAATCGAGCAGGGCGATGATCTGCGCCGGCACCAGCATGATGTGGGTGACCTTCTCCGCGGCGATGGTGGCGATCATCGCCGTCGCGTCGAACTGGCGGTGCAGGATGTAGGTGGCGCCGAGATGGAAGGCCGGCATCAGGGTGACGAAGGCGCCGTTGAAGACGATGGCGCCGCTGTGCAGCACCACCGACTCCGGCGTCATGCGCCAGGCCGCGCCGAGCAGCAGCGCGTACATGGCGCGCACGCGGTGGCTGTGCATGATGCCCTTGGGCAGGCCGGTGGTCCCCGAGGTGTACATGATGTTGAAGAGGTCGTCGCCGGTGACGCCGGCGGCAGGCGGCGGGGTCTCGGGTGCAGCGGCGGCCAGTGCGGCATAGTCGCCCCACGGCGGCGCTCCGCCGTCGATCAGCAGCACGCGTGCCGGCGCCAGCGTGGACAATTCCGGCAGCACGGCTTCGACCACCGGCAGCAGGCTGCGTTGCGTGACGAGGCAGACGGCGCCCGCATCGTTGATCAGGCTGGACAGGCCGACGCCGGTCAACAGCGGCGACAGAGGCACCACCACGGCGCCGATCCGGGCGCAGGCCCAGTAGAGTTCCAGCAGTTCCAGCGTGTTGGGCAGCAGCGTGGCGACGCGCTCGGTCTTCTTCACGCCCAGCCCGCCCAGCAGGTGCGCGACGCGGTTGATGCGGGCATCGAAGGCCCGG
>DAIOGL010000034.1:0-7098 GCA_036745235.1 Sulfuritalea sp. | reverse complement strand
TGATGGCCGATCGCCTCGTAGATCGCCACCGGCTTTTCCCTGCCGCGCACGCGAATCAGGTCGATCTCGCGGGCAGCAGCGTGATCCTTGATCGCCTGGTAGGTTGCGTCGCAAATCAGGATCGAGGTGCCGTAGAACTTGTTGGCGCCTTCCAGCCGCTCGGCGAGGTTGACCCGGTCGCCGATGACGGTGTATTCCATCCTCTTCAGCGACCCGATGTTTCCCGCGACCACGTTTCCGGTGCTGATGCCCACCCCGATCCGGATCTCCTCGGCGCCGCGCGCCATGCGCCGCCGGTTGAGCTGGTGCAGGCCGGTCAGCATCTTGTTGCCGACGGTGACCGCATTGCTCGCATCGTCCTTGCTCTGCAGCACCGAGCCGAATACCGCCATGATCATGTCGCCGATGTACTTGTCGAGCACCCCGTCGTGGGCGAACACGATATCCACCATGTCGGTGAAATATTCGTTGAGCAAGGCCACCGTCTCCTTGGCGCCGAGCCGCTCCGAGATCGAGGTGAAGCCGCGGATGTCGGAAAACAGCACGCTGACATCGCGTCCGGTGCCGCCCAGCACGGCCTCGCCGCTGGCCAGCAGCTGGTCCACCACCGTCTTGCTCATGTAGCGCGACATGGTGTTGCGCAGGCGCTTCTCGCGGGTGATGTCCTCCATCATCAGCATGTAGCCGATCGACTCGTGGTTGACGCTGGTCAGCGGCACCGTGGTGAGGTTGACCGACACCAGTTCGGCGCCCTCGACCACCAGGTCCGTGTCGACGGTGATGTCGGTGTTGCCGGAACTGCGGACTTTCTCCAGGCTTCTCGCGACCCAGCTGTTGCGGCCGGTGAAGTGCTCGTCCAGCGAGTGGCCCAGCAGTTCCGCGTCGTTGCGGTGCAGGATGCGGCGCGCCGCTTCGTTGACCTTCTTCAGGATGCCGTCGGCGTCCAGCGTCAGCACGGCATTGTTCATGCTGTGCAGAATGGCCTCGTTGTAATTGCGCGCGGCGCTGACGTCCTTGAACAGCTGCGCGTTCTCGATGGCGACGGCGGCCTGGGCCGAGAATGCCCGCAGCCGCCTTTCGTCGGCACTGCCGAACGGCCCGCCCTTGCGGTTCAGGATCTGCATGACGCCGATCTTGCGCTCGCCCCGGGCGACGATCGGCATGCACAGCATGCTGTGGGTACGGTAGCCGGTGTGCCGGTCGACCTCGGGATTGAAGCGGGAATCGCTGTAGGCGTCGGCAATGTTGATCACCCGCCCGCTGCTGAAGCATTCGCCGGCAATGCCGGCATTGGCCGGGAAGCGGATCTCCGCACCGCCGATGCCGCCGGCGACGCGGGAAAACAGCTCGTCGCGTACCACGTCGTAGAGGAACAGGGTGCCGCGGTCTGCATCGAGCAGCGAGGTGGCCGCGGCCATGATCTTCATCAGCAGCGGATCGAGGTGGATTTCGGAAACGATCGAGGCGCTGACTTCGAGCAGCATGGCTTCCTCGCGCTGCTGGCGCTCGACCTTCTCGAACAGCCGCGCATTCTCGAGCGCCGCGGAAGCCTGCAGCGACAGCCCTTCGAGCAGGCGCTGGTCTTCGGCGTCGAACTCTCCGCTGCGCTTGTTCAGCACCTGGGCGACGCCTATCACCTCGCGCTTCTTGTTGCGGATCGGAACGCAGAGGATGTTGCGCGTGTGGTAGCCGGTGTGGCGGTCGACGTCCTGATTGAAGCGCGGGTCGGCATAGGCATCGGCGATGATCTCGGCCTGGCCGCTGGTGAAGATCGAGCCGGCGACACCGAGGTGGCAGGGGAAGCGGATTTCGCCGATCGCATCGCCCTGGATTACCCGCGAGAACAGCTCATCGGTCTCGGGATCGTGCAGAAACAGCGAACTGCGGTCGGCGTCCAGGGCCTGGGTGACCACGGCCATCAGGCGCGGAAACAGGACGTCGAGCGAGAGGCTGTCCGAGACGCGGTTGGCTATATCGGCAAGCGCCTCGCTGCGGCGCAGGTGCTCGACGATGCGATGGAACAGCTCGGCCTTGCCTGCGTCGTCGAGCCCTTGCAGCAGTCGCTCGAAATCTTCTTGATGCAGGTGGCGGTCAAGAATCTCGCGAATGTTTTCCAAGCCGATTTGCATACTAATGCTGGGCGGCACACCAGTAGTCTATAAACGTTTGTATTGTAACCAGAATCGGATTGCGTCCAAGTGCGCCGGCACGCGGCCGGCCGCGGCGAAATGATCAGCCGCCGAGGGCGGCGTGGCGCGGACAGGAGACAAGATGATCGTTGACCATGCCGGTCGCCTGCATGTGGGCGTAAACGACCGTGGGGCCGATGAAGCGGAAGCCGCGGCGCTTGAGTTCCCCGGACAGGGCCTCGGCTTCGGGCGTGATGGCTGGAATGTCGGCCAGCGAGCGCCGGCGGTTGATGCGCGGCCGGCCGTCGACGAAACCCCACAGCAGCTGGTCGAGCGAACCGCCATGCTCATGGAGTTCCAGCGTCGCGCGGGCATTGCCGATGGCGGCCGCAATCTTCAGGCGATTTCTGACGATGCCCGCATCGCCGAGCAGTCTCGCCACGTCCGCCTCGCCGTAGCGGGCGATTTTTTCTGCATCGAAGTTGTCGAAGGCGCGGCGATAGTTCTCGCGTTTGCGCAGGATGGTGATCCAGGACAGTCCGGCCTGCGCGCCTTCGAGGATGAGGAACTCGAACAGGGTGCGCTCGTCATGGCAGGGCACGCCCCATTCGGTATCGTGATAGGCGACGTAGAGCGGATCGTCGCCGCACCATGGGCAGCGCTTCATCAGTTCAGTACCAGCACGCCGCGCTTGAGGCCGTGGTCTTCCGGGTGCGCCGAGAGGACGAAGCCCAGGCTGGCGACGAAGGCCAGCATGCGGGCGTTTTCGGCGAGGAAGTCGCCATGCATGTACCTGAGCCCGCTGCTGCGCGCCGTGTCGATCAGGATGCCCATCAGGCGGCGTGCCAGCCCCTTGCCCTGCCACTCGTCGGCGACGACGATGGCGAATTCGCAGGATTCGCCGTCCGGGTTGGTGGCGTAGCGCACCACGCCGATTTCCTTCTCCGCGCCATCGACGTCGATGGTGGCGACGAAGGCCATTTCCCGGTCGTAGTCGATTTGCGTGAGGCGGATCATCTGCGCCGGCGAAACTTCGCGGATGGTGTTCATGAAGCGCATGTAGCGCGCTTCGGGGGACAGTCCCTTGACGAACTCCTGCTCCATCCGCACGTCTTCCGGCCTGATCGGACGGATGGTGACCTGCGAGCCGTCCTTGGCCTGGTAGCTCGACTTCAGGTGCGACGGGTAGGGGTGGATCGCCATGTGGTCATAGCGGCCGGCGGTGATCGGCATGTTCTCGATCGTGATGCGCGCGTCCACCGCCACCGCGCCGTGTTCATCGACGATCAGAGGATTTATGTCCAGTTCGCTGATCCACGGCAGCTCGCAGACCATGGCCGAAACGCGCAGCAGGACGGCCTCGATCGACTCCATGTTGACCGGCGGCATGTTGCGGAATTCGCCGAGGCGCGCGGTGGTCCGGGTGGAGGCCAGCATGTCGGCCACCAGAACGGGATTGAGCGGCGGCAGGGCCACGGCGCGGTCGCTGTTGTAGGCCTCGACGCTGGTCCCGCCCGGGCCGAGGACGATCGTCGGGCCGAAGATCTTGTCGCGCATCATGCCGACCACCAGTTCCCGGCCGTTCGGTTTCTGGATCATCGGTTCGATCGAGATGCCGTTGATCTGCGCATCCGGACGGTTCTTCTTCACTTCGTCCATGATTTCCAGCCAGGAGTCGCGCACCGCGGCGAGGCTGTGGAGATTCAGCCGCACGCCCCCGGAATCGCTCTTGTGCACGATCTGCGGCGAATCGACCTTCATCACCACCGGCAGCCCGAGTTCCTCGGCGAGCACCATGGCCTCGGAAGCGGAGCGGGCGACCACGGTTTGCGCGATCGGAATCTTGAAGGCGGCAAGCACGGCCTTCGATTCCATTTCGTTGAGCACCCTGCGCCCTTCCATCAATGCCGCTTCGATCACCAGCCGCGCCGATTCGAGCCGGGGCGGGGACTGCTCGGAAATCGAGGGCGGCGTCTGCATCAGCAGCTGCCGGTTGCGGTAGTAGTTCGAAATATGGGAGAAGAGGTCGACCGCCGGCTCCGGCGTGCGGAAGGTGGGAATCGCCGCGCCCTGGAACAGCTTGCGCGCCTCGCCTACCTGTTCTTCGCCCATCCAGCACGTCACCATCGGCTTGTCGCTTTGCCGCGCGATCTCGATGACCGTGCGCGCTGCCTGGGTCGGGTCGGTCATCGCCTGCGGCGTCAGGATGACCAGCATGCCGTCGACGTTGTCGTCGTCGATGCAGGCCTGGAGCGCAGCGCCATAGCGCGCCGGATCGGCGTCGCCCAGAATGTCGATGGGGTTCGACTTCGACCAGTTGGCGGGCAGGGACTCGTTGAGGCGGGTGAGCGTGGCCTGATCGAGCTGGGCCAGCGGAATGTCGATGTCCGCCGCGTGATCGGCCGCCATGACGCCGGGGCCGCCGCCATTGGTGATGATCGCCAGCCGCTTGCCGCGCGGCCGGAAGTGCGAGAACAGGGCCGAGGCGGCGGCATACATCTGGCCGACGTTGGCCAGGCGCACGACGCCGGCGCGCCGCAGCGCGGCGTCGAACACGTCGTCGGCGCCGACCAGCGCGCCGGTGTGGGACAGCGCGGCCTTTTCGCCGGCCGGATGCTTGCCCACCTTGATCAGCAGCACGGGCTTGCAGCGCGCCGCGGCGCGCAGCGCGCTCATGAAGCGGCGGGCGTTCTTGATGCCCTCGATGTACAGAAAGATGTTCTCGGTACGCGGATCGGAGACCATGTAATCGAGCACTTCGCCGAAGTCGACGTCGCTTTCGGCGCCGAGCGATACCACGTTCGAGAAGCCGACCTTGTTCGGCAGGGCCCAGTCGAGGATCGCGGTGCACAGGGCGCCCGATTGCGAGATGAGGCCGATGGTGCCGGCATGGGCGAAGCCATGGGCGAAGGTCAGGTTGAGCTGGCTGCCGGGGCGCATGATGCCGAGGCAGTTGGGCCCGATCAGCCGCATGCCGTGGCGGCGGGCATTCTCCATTGCGGCGCGTTGCAGGGCCGCACCGCGCGGTCCGGTCTCGGCGAAGCCGCCGGCAATGATGATGGCGTTCCGGCAGCCGGCACGGCCACAGGCATCGACGATCTCCGGCACGCCGGCTGCCTTGGTGCAGATGACGGCGATATCGAGCCGCTGGGGAATGGTATCGACCGACGGATAGCTCTTCTCGCCGAAAACGGTCTCATGCTTCGGATTGACGAAGAACAGTTTGCCGGTATAGCCCGAGTCGAGCATGTTGCGCACCAGCGTGACGCCAATCGAGTTCGGCGTTTCGGAGGCGCCGATGATGGCGATGGATTTCGGCTCGAAGAGCGTGTGCAGATAGTGTCGTTCGTTGTGCATGGCGGCTTTCCGCAGCGTTGGTGAAGTGCTTTCTCAGCGAAATGCTGCAGCGCAATAAAAAGCATAGCACCTTCTGCCTGCTTTTACCTGTCCTTCAGGTGACTTGCCGCTGGCCCTGCTCCCGGCGCCTGCCGCTGCGGTAATGACCGTAATGCCGGTCGGCGCTGAGGATGTGGTTGATCAGCCAGCCGGTCAGGTAGCGCTTGACGCGAAAGGCCAGATAGACGCGATTTTGTTCGCCTTCCTCGATTTCCCGGCGCAACTCGCCGAAGAATTCAAAAAAACGCTGGTGCTGGCGGGCATGGAGTTCGAGGAAGGGATACTCGTCTTCCCGCATCAGCTGTTCTTCCGCCGCGAAATCGCGCGCCGCGGCGAACTGGATCTGGGCCATGAGCGGCGTGGTCTGATTCAAGGCGCTGGTGTTTACTGCCCGGCCCAGGGTATTCATGTCGGCGAGCAGGATCTTGTGCGCCGCATCCAGCGCCGGCAGGCCGAAGGAATACTCCTCCCGCCAGATCGGAGGCAATTCGCCGCGCTGGTCGCCCAGGCCTGCCGCGGGGGTCTCGCAGCGCTCGAGATAAACGTGGGCAGCATCGTCGTCGGGCACGATCGCGAGGTAGGCGTTGAGGCGCTCGCGGGCGGTGAGGATGTCGTCGAGGTGAAAGTAGGCCAGCGCCTCCTCGAATATGGTGACGGTTCTGGTCTTGGCTTCCCGCAGCGGCGGCGGGTCGCCGTTGAAGACTTCATATACCGATTGCGTGCCCTGCTTGCCCCGCACGTGGGTGCGATCGAGAAAGCGGATCGACCAGAGGCTAGGCTGGTCAAGGCAGTAGAGCGTGTATTCGCTGATCAGGATCGAAACCCGGTATTCCTTGGTGAGGCGCTCCATGCGCGCCGCGAGGTTGACCGCGTCGCCGATCACCGTGCCGTCCATGCGCGCTGCGCCGCCTACGGTGCCGAGGATGACGATGCCGGTGTTGATGCCGATGCCGATCTTGATCCGGCGGTAGCCGGCGCGCTCGCGGCCGTTGTTGTACTCCTCGAGGCGCTCCATCATTGCCAGGCTGCAGCGCAACGCCGCATCCGGCGAGTCGGGAAACAGCGCCATGATGCCGTCGCCGATGTACTTGTCGATGAAGCCGCCATGAGCGGCAATCACCGGCTCCATCTGAATCAGGTATGAATTGAGAAAGTTGAAGTTCTCCTGCGGGCTCATCGATTCCGACAGCGAAGTGAAGTTGCGGATGTCGGCGAACAGGATGGTCATCTTGCGCTCGACCTGCTGCCCGAGTTCGACCTTGCGGATGTCGTCGATTCCCAGCAGGTGGAGGAACTGACGCGGCACGAAGCGGCTGTAGGCCTCGGTAGTCGTGCTCAGCCGCTCCATCAGGGCATCGGTTCTGTCCTGCGGGGTCTCGGTCAGCGCGCTCGAATTCGGGGACATCAGGTATAAAGCCTCGGGAAGTGGCTTCCGGCTTGGTTTAGAGCCAAAATGATACCCGACATGGCATTCGAAATGAGCGGAACGACATCACGATGGGTGCAGCGCTTCCTGCCTTTGATCAAGGCGGGCGGCTCGGTTCTCGACCTGGCTTGCGGTCAGGGCCGGCAT
>DAIOGL010000033.1:6824-14354 GCA_036745235.1 Sulfuritalea sp. | reverse complement strand
ACTTTGCCGGAGCGGCCACCGGCGGCTTCCTGTTCATCCAGAAGGCCTGGCGCCTGGTGCAAAACACCAACCGTGCAACGGCGATGTCGTGCTTCCACGCCTCGCTCGCTCAGTTGACTCTGGTACTCACGGCTGCAATCATCGACGCTCGTTTCTAGCCTGGCGTCCGCCCCCGTGATCCGTTCTCCACTTCGTGCCGCATTTGCGGCAGCCCTGATCTTTTCGGCGAGTTGCGCCCAGTCCGCAGACAAGGCGCCGGAGCCCAAACTCACTGAACGTCCGCAGGGCGCCCGGACCGGCCTGACGCTCACCACGCTCGACGAAAAGACAGCGCTGCAACTGTCGCAGAGCGTCATCGGCAAGCCTGTAGGCGACCATGTGCTGCTCGATCGCGAGCAGCGGCCGACGCCGCTGTCAAAATATCGCGGCAAGCCGCTGCTGGTCAATTTCGTCTATACCGCCTGCTTCAACGTCTGCCCGACCACCACGAAGAATCTGCAAAGAGCCGTGGAAGGCACGGTCAGCGTACTCGGGGCCGACCGTTTCAACATCGTCAGCATCGGCTTCAACCAGCCCTTCGATTCACCCCAGGCGATGAAGATCTTTGCCACGCAGTACGGCATCCACCTGCCCAACTGGGAATTCCTCAGCCCGGCGGCGGCGATCGTCGATGAGCTGACGAAAAACTTCGGCTTCAGCTACGTCGCCACGGCCGCGGGCTTCGACCACATGAACCAGGTCACCATCGTCGACGCCAATGGCAGGATATTCAGGCAGGTGTATGGAGAAACGTTCACCGCGGCAGACCTGGCGGAGCCGCTCAAGGCGATGATCACCGGTGCGCCCATTCCGCCGCAGACCGGCACGCTGGAAGAGATCGTCGACCGGATCCGGATACTGTGCTCGGTATATGACCCCGTCAGCGGCAAATACCGCACCAACTATGCGCTGTATTTCGACATCGCGGGCTTCATCAGCTTCATGATCTTCCTGCTCTGGGTGGCCTGGAGCTTCATGAGAAAGCGCCGCAGCGACAAGATTCAATCGGGTTGATTCGAGTCAAGTCGGAATTCTTCCGGCTTGCATATCATCAAGCGCTAATAGTCGGCCTTCGTCAACTAGCACCGACGTTACGGAAACCCCCAACGTGAGCTTGCACGCAGCCTTGCGCGGCAACGCGCAAACCCTTTTCGAACACATCGAGAATCTTCTCGACGCGTCGTTTGGCGGCGCCGACAATCCCCTGCGCCATCTCGGCGCGCTGGGTCTGTATTTCCTCTGGATACTCGTGGCCACCGGGCTGTATCTCTACACGGTGCTGGATACCAGCATCGAGGGCGTGTACAACTCGATCGGCTATCTGTCCCGGGAACAGTGGTATCTCGGCGGCATACTGCGAAGCCTGCATCGCTACGCCTCGAATGCCTTCGTGCTGGTCATGGTGCTGCATCTGCTGCGCGAGTGGGCCTTCGGCCGCTACTACGGCTTCCGCCTCTATTCGTGGGTGACCGGAGTGCCGCTGATCTGGTTTGCGTACATCTCGGGCATCGGCGGCTACTGGATCGTCTGGGACCGACTGGCGCAGTTTTCGGCCATTGCCAGCACGGAACTGCTCGACTGGCTGCCGATCTTCAGCACGCCGGCGGTGCGCAATTTTCTCGCGCCCGATTCGATCAGCGACCGCTTCTTCACCGTGCTCATCTTCATCCACATCGCAATGCCGCTGATGTTGATCCTCGGCCTCTGGGCCCATGTCAATCGCATCAGCCGCGTCGACTACCTGCCGTCGCGGCGCGCGATGCTGGCAACCCTGATCAGCCTGCTGGCGCTGGCCCTGATCATTCCGGCGCAAAGCCAGGCGCCCGCCGACCTGTCTCTCGTCCCGGCCGAACTGCCGCTGAACTGGTTCATCCTGTTCATCCATCCGCTGACCGACATCACCTCGCCCGCAGCCGTGTGGAGCCTGGTCTTCGGCATCACGATCCTGCTTTTCGCGCTTCCCTTTCTCCCCCATCCGCAGCTGCAGCCGATCGCCGTCGTCGATGCCGCCAATTGCAACGGCTGCAGCCGCTGCCACGCCGATTGCCCGTATGAGGCGGTCACCATGGCGCTCCACCCGTACAAGCCGGGGCACAAGATCGCTGTCGTCGATCCCGACCTGTGCGCCAGCTGCGGCATTTGCGCCGGCTCCTGTCCGTCATCGACACCTTTCCGCAGCCAGCAAAGGCTGGTGACCGGCATCGACATGCCGCAGCAGCCGGTCGACGTCATGCGCCAGCAACTCGAAGCCCGACTGGCCACGATCGGGGAGCAGCCGGACGGTGCCGCAAGGCTTGTCGTCTTCGGCTGCGACAAGGGCGCCGACGTGCAGCGTCTGGCGGCAACGAACACCGTCGCGATCAGCCTGATCTGCACCGGCATGCTGCCGCCCTCCTTCATCGAATACGCGCTGCGCAGCGGCGTCGATGGCATCGTGGTGACCGGCTGCCGCGAGGGAGGCTGCGATTTCCGCCTCGGCATGGAATGGACGCAGGAACGCCTCGCCCACCGGCGCGAACCGCATTTGCGCAACCTCGTGCCGCAGGACCGGCTGCGGATCGTGCATGCATCCCGCCGCGAAGGTGAAAAGCTCGCCGCGGCCGTCGACGAATTCAGGACCCAGCTCGAAACGCAGATGGTCACCAGCAAGAGGCCACCGGCATATCATCGGAGAACAATATGACCACTTTCCCCCAAACCCCCGTCCCATGGAAGGGGATGACCATTGTTCGCGGCCAATGTCCGCTCCATGCACCCGGCTGTTCATTCCCGGGGCGGCCCTGCGAAGGAACTCATCATGGCTAAACCCGCCGCCATCGCCGGCCAGATCATCCTCTACGGCGCCTTTGCCGCCTTCATCGGCTACTTCTCCACCGCGCCCACCTACAAGCAGATCCCCGACGATGCAGCCCTGATCAAGCTCTCGATGAGCCACCTCGGCGGGCGCGAGTGTCGCACGCGCAGCGCCGAAGAACTCGCCAAGCTGCCGCCCAACATGCGCGCGCCGCTGGATTGTCCGCGCGGACGGTCCGACATCAAGCTGCAGCTCGAGCTCGACGGCAAGCCGATGTTCGAAACGGTCATGCACCCCACGGGCCTGTCGAAGGACGGCGTCTCCACCGTCTACAAGCGCTTCCAGGTCAAGGCCGGCACCTACCAGCTCGCCATCAGGATGAACGACAACCTGGTCAATCCCGGCTTCAACCATGTCAAGGAAGCGCAAATCACGCTCAAGCCGGCACAGGTGCTGGTGATCGACTTCAATCCCGACAAGGGCGGCCTGTTCTTCCAGTAAGAGCCCCCGGAACCATCGCGAACACATCCAACCGAACCCCCATCCTTCTGCGCGGATAAAGACAATGCTGACCCTCCTCCAAAAACTCGTGCGCTGGTTCTTCATGCGTGCGGAGAACGTGTTCAACGTCGCCTTCGGCGAAAAGCTCAACCCCTTCTACCACCTGGGCACCATCAGCTTCTGGCAGTTCTGGCTGCTGGTCGGCACCGGCATCTATCTCTACATCTTCGCCGAAACCGGCGTGCATGACGCCTACCAGTCCGTCGAGCGCATCACCCACCACCAGTGGTGGGCCGGCGGCATCATGCGCAGCATCCATCGCTACGCCACCGACGGCATGATCCTGACCATGCTGCTGCACATGCTGCGGCACTTCGCCTACGACCGCTACCGCGGCTTCCGCTGGTTCTCCTGGGCGACCGGCGTCGCGCTGATCTGGCTGGTGTATATCTCGGGCCTGAACGGCTTCATGCTGGTGTGGGACAAGCTGGCGCAGTTCGTCGTCGTCGCCACCGCCGAATGGTTCGACGTGCTGCCGATGTTCAACGGCACCCTGATCCGCAACTTCATCTACCAGGAAAACGTCACCAGCCGCCTGTTCACCCTGCTCGCCTTCATCCATCTCGGCGCGCCGCTGATCGCCGGCGTCATAGCCTGGGTGCATGTGCAGCGTGTGCCGCGCGCCCACATCAACCCGCCGCGCGCGATCGCGATTGCCTTCACCCTGATGTTCGTCGTGCTGGCGCTGGTCAAGCCGGTGGTGAGCCAGGGCGGCGAAGCCGACATGCTGGTGGTACCGACCAACCTGGCCTTCGACTGGTTCCAGATGCCGGTGCTGGCGCTGGTGTATGTCGTCAATCCCCTCTATCTCTGGTTCGGCATCATCGGCTTGTCCAGCGTGCTGTTCCTCGCCCCGTGGCTGCCGCCCAAGCGCAAGGGTGAGGCCCCGGCCGAAGCCGTCATCACCTTCCACCCCGACCACAGGACCGTCGCCATCCGCTTCGACGAAACTCTGCTCGATGCCGGCCTGCGTCATGACATCAACCTGCCCTACGAATGCCGCAACGGCGGCTGCGGCCAGTGCAAATGCACGGTGCTGAGCGGCAATGTCGATCCGGGCCTGTATCAGCCGAGCGCCCTTTCGGCCGAGGAACGCGCGGCGGGCAAGGTGCTGCTGTGCTGCGCCACCGCACTCGGCGATGTCGAGATCGAATACGAGGCACCGACGGTGCCCAGCGCCATCCGCCAATACACCGCCCACGTGGTGACCATGGAAAGGCTGACCCACGACGTCATGCGCGTCATGCTCAAGCTGCCGCACGGGCAACAGATTTCGTTCAAGGCAGGGCAGTACATCAACATCATCCTCGACGACGGCCAGCGCCGCGCCTTCTCCTTCGCCAATCCGCCCCATCAGCCGGACCTGATCGAACTGCAGATCCGCCTGATGCCGGGCGGCCGCTTCACCACCCATGTGTTCGAACACATGAAGGAAGACGATGCCGTGCAGTTCGAAGGCCCGCTGGGCGATTTCTCGCTGCGCGAATCGGAGCGGCCGATCGTCTTCGTCGCCGGCGCCACCGGCTTCGCGCCGGTCAAGAGCATGGTCGAGGACGCCTTCCATCACGGCATCAAGCGCCCCATCTATCTCTATTGGGGCGTGCGCAAGCTGGCTGACCTCTATCTGCCGGACCTGCCGCAACGATGGGCGCGCGATCACGCAAACTTCCATTTCATCCCCGTGCTCTCCGATGCCGCGCCCGAGGACAACTGGCAAGGTCGGACCGGTCTGGTGCACGAGGCCATCCTCGAGGATTTCCCCGACCTCAAGGGGCACGAGATCTACGCCTGCGGCTCGGTAAAAATGGTCGAGGCGATTTTCCCGACGCTGAAGAACCAGGGCGCCGAGGAAGGCATGTGCTTCTCCGATGCCTTCAACATTTCGGCGCGCTCGATGGCGATCCAGCCGAGGTAGCGCAGAAGTCACGGACCGCCCGGCCGCCAGGCGGCCGGGCGCGGCGCGCGATGCACCCCAATCGCCGTTACCTGCCCGCGAAGCGGAATCCCAGGTACGCAGAGCGAGCCGGCGCCGACTTCTGCGCCGGCCTAGCGGCCTCCGGAAACGTCGATGCAGGCACCCGTCGTGTAGGACGCGTCGTCCGACAGCAGCCAGAGCACGGCCCTGGCCACCTCTTCGGCAGTGCCGCCGCGCTTCATCGGAATTGCGTCCTTCACCCGCTCCACCCGGCCGGGTTCGCCGCCGCTGGCGTGAATGTCCGTGTAGATCACGCCGGGACTGACGGCATTGACCCGTATGCCCTCCGCGGCAATCTCCTTCGCCAGACCGACGGTGAAGGTGTCGATCGCTCCCTTCGATGCCGCGTAGTCGACATACTCGCCGGCCGCCCCGAGGCGGGATGCGCGCGAGGACAGATTGACGATGGCGCCGCCCGATCCGCCGTGCCGCGTCGACATCCTGCGTATCGCTTCGCGCGCGCAGATGAAGCTGCCGGTCACATTGGTGGCGAACACCCGGCCGATGCGCGCCGCATCCATGTCCTCGACGCGGCGCTGCGTCTCCAGGATTCCCGCGTTGTTGACCAGGGCGGTGAGACGCCCCAGGGATGCATCGACCTGCCCGAAGAGACTGACGACATCCGCTTCGACGGCAACATCCGCCTGAACGGCAAGGGCCGTGCCGCCGGCTGCAGCGATCGAGGACACCACCTCATCGGCGGCTTCCCGGTTGCGCAGATAGCTCAGGCACACGACATAGCCGTCCTGCGCCGCAAGGCGGGCGACGGCCGCTCCGATCCCCCTGCTGCCGCCGGTGACGAGCACCACCCTTTTCATGCGGCCTCCATCCTGTCCCTGAGCCAGCGCCCGACAGCCTGCACTTCCTCCAGGCAGACCGAGTGCGGCATCCGATATTCGTGCCACTCGACCTCGTGGCCGCGACGCGTCAGGAAGTCCCTGGCGCGAATCCCCAGTTCCGGCGACACCACATCGTCCTCGCTGCCGTGGGCCGCGAACACCGCCAGCGCCCGGTTGGCGGCCGTCGCCTCGCCTTCGATCAGCTGCGGGGCCGGGATGTAGGTCGATAAACCAATGACGCCGGCCAGGGTTTCCGCATGGGTCAGCGCCGTCGTGTAAGCCACCGCGCCGCCTTGCGAAAAGCCCGCCAGAAAAATCCGCGGGCAGGGCACGCCGCGCTGATTCTCCCGTTCGATGAGGCGCCGGATCGCCCGTCGGGATGCGACGATTCCCGCAGCGTCCACGGTGCGGCTGTCGCTGTCGAGGGAAATGATGTCGTACCAGGCCGGCATGACATAGCCGCCGTTGCAGGTCACCGGCATGTGCGGCGCGTGCGGAAAGACGAAGCGCACGCCGGGGCTGCGAGCCAGCCCCAGCTCCGGCACCACGGCTTCGAAATCGGAGCCGTCGGCGCCCAGGCCGTGCATCCAGATCACGGAAAACCGCGGCATTGCGGCAGTCTCCACCTCGATGGCAGGCAGCAAGTCGTCCAAGCGGCGCTCCTTGTCTCGCGGTCCGGGGAAATGCGGCTAGCGCTGCGACCGGCGCTGCCAGCCCGTCATGGCCTTGAGGCAGACCAGCACGAACATGATGCCGCCGATGACGGCGATCAGCCCGCCCAGACCCATCATGCCCATGCCGATCTTCTGCGGCAGCGTGGTCAGGGCCTGCTCGGCGCCGGCCACCTTGCGCTGCACGCCGTAGCCGCCGGACCAGGCCAGGCCGAGAATGTGGATCAGCTGCCCGCCGCCATAGACATAGGGCTGCCAGCGCGCCATGCGTCCCTCCGGCTTGCCGAAGCCCAACTGCGGCAGCAGCACATAGGCGAGGCCCATGAAGGACAGCGTCACGCCGACGGTCGAGCCGTGGTAGTGCGCGGGGATCACCACGTTCACGCCCTTGATCATGTAGGCCAGCACGCCGCCCATGGCGAACAGGAAGAAGGAGGCGATGAAGGCGGACTTGGCCGGATCGGCCTCCGTCTTGCGCGTGGCCCACACGCCGAGGAAGCCGACGAGGATCAGCGGCGCCATGTAGGGATGGCCCCAGATCATCAGCTTGGCGAACAGCTCCATGTGCGGCAGTTCGCCGGCCGGAATCGTGAAGTAGATCGCCGGCACCACCAGCAGCGGCAGCGCGGCGATCCAGAACATGGCGGAGAG
>DAIOGL010000033.1:0-6724 GCA_036745235.1 Sulfuritalea sp. | reverse complement strand
GGCCGCCGACGGCCGGCCGAGGTGCGCGGCGATCCACAGCCAGGCCACGACCATCAGCAGGGCGTGCTGGAATTGCAGGGTATGCCCGCCGCCCCAGAACAGCACTTCGAAATAGACCTTTTCCTCGATCCGCGGCACCACCAGCCACGACCAGACGAAGGCTGCCAGCGCGAGGAAGGCCGCCACCGCGCCGAGGAAGGCGCCGGTTTGCAGCGGCGCGCCGAGGAAGGGGCGCGGCCAGGTGGTGACCAGCGCGCGCAGCACGGCCAGCCCGAAGCCGGCGCCGCAAATCCACAGCGAGGCGTAGAAAGTGTTTTGTTGCAACACCGGGATGTAGTTGTTGAGCACCGGCACGGCGCCCGGCAGGAAGGGCGAAACCGTCATCACCGCGGTGCCCGCCGCCGCCAGGACGAAGCCGGCCCAACCCAGCCACGCCGCGCCGCCGCGGCCGACCGCACTCCAGATAACGGCGGCAAAGGCCATGAACCAAATCGCCACCGAGAGGTCCACATGCACGACGAGCGCGGAGCGGAAGAAGTCCTTCAGCGGAAAGACGTCCTGGATGCCCGGGGTGCGCGACAGCACCAGCAGAATCGCCAGGAGGCCGGAACCGATCAGCGCCATCAGGCCCAGCCATAACCATGCTCTTGCAAGCGTTTTTGGCGCCCCTTCGGCAACCGTGACGATATGCGAATTCACTATAACCCCGCGAAAAATGTGAAAGTAAGTGGCAAGGCCGAATGGTACACTGAACGCCCTTCTGACACCCCTGCATCAGGCCTTCCATGAAACTGCTGTCGGCGCTTTTTTTCTGCATTGCCACGCTATTGACAGGGTGTTCCGAATCCCCGCACTTCGTCTCCACCGATCTTTCGACGGTCGACTGGGGCAAGGATTTCAGCCTCACCGACCACAACGGAAAGGCGCGCCGCCTCGCCGATTTTCGCGGCAAGGCCGTCGTGCTCTTCTTCGGCTATACCCAGTGCCCCGACGTCTGCCCCACCACGCTGTCGATCATGCGCGAGACCATGAAGCTGCTGGGTGAAGATGCCAAGCGCGTGCAGGTGCTGTTCGTCACCGTCGACCCGGCGCGCGACACGGCCGCCCTGCTGGCTCAGTACGCGCCCACTTTCGACCCGAGCTTTCTCGGCCTGTATGGCGACGAAAAAACCACCGCCGCCGTGGCGAAGGACTTCAAGGTCTTCTATGCCAAGCAGCCGGGTTCGACGCCCGACAGCTACAGCGTCGACCACTCCACCGGCAGCTATGCCTTCGATCCGCAAGGCCGCCTGCGGCTGCTCATAAGGCACGGCGAAGATCCGAAAAACGTCGCCGCCGATCTGAAACTGCTGCTGGCCGGCAAATAAACCACCAGGACTCCCCATGAAACGACTCGTGCTACTGCTTGCCTTCCTCGCGCTGCCTGTTGCGGCGACCGAGCCCGCCAAAGACGCCGCCACGCCGCCAATCAACCTGGATATCGGCACGCCGCCGGTGATCGTCGTCAAGCATTCACTCGCGCAGCGCACCTCGCGCCTGGTGCGTTTCTACGAGGCCGGCGAAATCGGCCTCGGGCACGACGGACTCAATTACCTGCGCGACGGCGTCAAGCTTTCGCTGGCCAAACGCCAGATTGCCGAAAAGCTGATCGACGTGGACAACGAGGAACGCAAGGCGCTGATCCAGGCCCTGGCCGACAGCAACCACCGGCGCGACGCCGAGCCGGAAATATGGGAACTGATGCGCGCCCGCTGGCACCAGCAATGGAAGTCCGGCTGGTGGCTGCGCGACGCCGAAGGCAAGTGGAGCAGGAAGCCCTGAAACACCCGGCGACGCCGGTCCTCCCGGCCGTCGCCCGCGCTGCCCGGGTCGGTGACAAGCCGCTCGCGCCGACAGCGAAGAAATCAACCCGGCGGCATCCCGGTTGCTGAACGGTCAGTCTTTGGGCATCACGATTGCCCGTCGCGGGTAATTTCCGCGCATTGCCACGGGGAGAGAATCAGCGCAGCGCCCTGCGCAAACTACTGGTCGCGGACACTTCGCCTGGCAAAGCCTGAGTCGCGAGCGGGTCATGCGCAGCCGCGATCAAACGACACACATGTCGGGGAGGCCCGTTCGCTGAGCCGGCCGCGATGCCTAAGGCAAGCGGACAGGAGGCCTTTGACTCGAGCTTGGTGGCGGACTGCTCGTTGGCTTTGCGGGCAATGGCCGCGTCTGGATGAGCTGATTCTCTTCGCCCACTGCGGACATTCGGTTCGTCGCCTGTTCATCGGCCCGCAACGGACTCGAGCAGTAGCCCAATTTCGCTTGCGATCAGCGCATTGGCCTTGCAGCCGGTGGCGCGCCGGGTCAACTATGTTGCCGGGGTCGGGAGCGTTCTCGACGTGGCGGTGGTACGCCAGAGGAAGCGTTGCATCCAATGGCGACGAATGTGTGTTTCGTGCCCGATGCAGCAATGTGCACTCGATCAAAGCAGGAATCGAAGCCGCCAGCGGCAAGTTCGAGCTCCCGCAACCACGCAAGATTGGCGCACCGCTCTGCGTCGGCACGGGAATGAATTGCCCTCTGCCAATTCTGTCGCAGTCGAATTCGACAAGCCGTTGTACATTCGCACGATCGACGCCGCCCTGCCGCCGTCCATACAAGCAAGGCGCGTTCCCCGCGACAGACCGCCATGCAGATACGCTATCCGAAATCCTTCTTCAAGCTGCTCTTCGTCGGCTTCTTCCTCGCCGTGCTGCCGCTGCTGGTCGGCCTGCTCGGCAACATCCTGGCCATCGGGCGGCTGGCGACACAAAGCCAGCGCGCCGTGTATGACGCAGCGCGGATCGCCCACGCCAGCCGCGAGCTGAACGACACCGCCGCTTCGCTGGAGCGTGCCGCGCAGCAAAGCACCGTGCTGCGCGACGCCACGCTGTGGCAGGGCTATAACAGTCTGCGCCTGCACTTTCGCGACGCCGGCGAGCGGCTGGCCGCGATGCCGCTG
The DNA here is from genome assembly GCA_036745235.1 of Sulfuritalea sp. Classification (GTDB taxonomy): domain Bacteria; phylum Pseudomonadota; class Gammaproteobacteria; order Burkholderiales; family Rhodocyclaceae; genus Sulfuritalea. The sequence goes on along the minus strand of DAIOGL010000033.1, from coordinate 3,738 downwards.
GAAACGGAAATCCGCAAGACGCTCGACGACCTGTTGCAGGACGAAGCCCTGCTCCACGCCAGCCTGACGCAAGCCGGACCGATGGCCAAAGAGGCCGTGGCGACGGCCCGCCGCTATGCAGAAATCTCCACCGCGACGCGGAGCCTGCTGGAGCGCTCCAGCACCCTGATCGACCGCGAGGCGGAGGCCTTGCGCGCGCTGGCGGCGCAGACCGAATCGCAGGCGCGCATCCAGTTGTTCGTTCTGATTGCGCTGGCGGTGTTCGTCGTGGCCGGCTTCACCTACCTGCTGGCGCGGCCGATCACCGAGCTGAACCAGGGCATCCGCGACCTCGGCGAGCGCCGCCTCGACGTGCGGATCGAGGTTACCGGGCCGGAAGACCTTGAGCAGCTCGGCCGCCAACTCGACTGGCTGCGCCTGCGCCTGATCCGGCTGGAGGAGCAGAAGAGCCGCTTCCTGCGCCACGTGTCGCACGAACTCAAGACGCCGCTGACCATCATTCGCGAGGGGGCGGAACTCCTGGCCGAGGAAGTGGCTGGCAGCCTCTCGCCACGGCAGCGCGAGATCGTGCATATACTTGAACAGAACAGTCTCGAATTGCAGCGCCTGATCGAAACCCTGCTGCGCCACGGCGAAGTCGAGTTCCAACTGGCGGCGGTCAAGCTGCAGACGGTGAAACCGGCGGAAATCTGCGCCTCGATCATCGAGCGGCACAAGCTCGCCTGCGCGCCACGGCGCATCCGGGTGAGCCTCAAGATGGAGGATTTCGCCATGCAAACCGATCCCGAACGCCTGCGGGTGGTGCTTGATAACCTGCTCTCGAACGCCGCCAAGTTCTCCCCCGACGACGGAGAGATCGTGGTCACGGCCAGGACGCAGGACGACTGGGCGGTCATCGAAGTTCTCGACCAGGGACCCGGGGTGGTGGCGGCGGATCGCGAACATATCTTCGAGCCCTTCTACCGCGGCAGCGCCGACGCCTCCGGGGCGGTGCGCGGCAGCGGGCTCGGCCTTTCCATTGTGCGCGATCACGTGCTGGCCATGGGCGGCGACATCGCAGTCGGCGAAGGCCAAGGGCGCTTTACGGTGACCCTGCCGCTAGGCACGCCATGAGCGCCCGGCGTCGCGTCGCGGTCCTGCTCTGCAGCCTGCTGCTGAGCAGTTGTGCGCTGCTGAAGCCGCCGCACGAGGTCTACTGGCTCGATCCGCAGGCGCCGCGTCCGGCCAGTGATGCGGTTTTGCTGATCCACTATGCGCTATATGCCAGGAACCTGGGCAGCAAGCAGCTCGCCCAGGAAACCGAGCGCGTGCGCCTGGCCTGGACCGCCGAAAAGACCGATTTCCGTCTGCTGCAATACGCCATGGCGCTGTCCGTACCCAGCGCGACGGCGGCGGACCACCGCCGCGCCCTGCAAATGATCGATCCACTGACACGGCTCGGCGATGGCCGCGACGGCGAGTTGCGGGCACTGGCATCCTTGATGCATGCACAACTGGCGGAGCAGCGCCGCCTCGAAGACGGCAGCCATTCCAACTACCGCCGCGCGGAAGAACTGGAGAAGAAACTGGAAGCTCTCAAGGACATCGAGAAGAACCTCCTCCTGTACGACAAGACGACGGGCGGCGCGAAATGAGCGCCATCCCGGGCAAGATACTGCTGGTCGACGACGACGCCGACCTGTTGCGCCTGATCGCCATCCGCCTCGAAGCCGCCGGCCACGTCGTCGCCACGGCATCCAGCGGTGCCCAGGCATTGGCGCAGATTGCCGTCGATCGGCCGCAACTGGTGGTGACCGACATGCGCATGCCCGGCATGGACGGCAACGCACTTTTCGCCGCCGTGCGGGCCAACTACCCGACGCTGCCGGTGATCATCCTGACTGCCCACGGCACCATTCCGGAGGCCGTGGCGGCGACCCATCGCGGGGTCTTCGGCTACCTGGCCAAGCCCTACGAAGCGCGCGATCTGCTGGACCTGGTGGCCAGGGCCATCGAGATCTCCCCCGCACCCGCCGGCAGCGACCCGGAAGTTGAGGCGTGGCACAAGGACATCATCACGTGCAACGCGGCAATGGCGGACCTGCTGGCGCAGGCCAGGCTGGTTGCCGCCGGCGACGCCAGTGTCCTGTTGCGAGGCGCCTCCGGCTCGGGCAAGGAGATGCTGGCGCAGGCCATCCACAAGGCCAGCGGACGCCGCGAACACCCCTTCGTCGCCGTCAATTGCGGCGCCATCCCTGAGAACCTCCTCGAATCGGAGCTCTTCGGCTACGTCAAGGGCGCCTTCACCGGCGCCGTCAAGGACCATCTCGGCCTGATCCGCGCTGCACAGGGCGGCACCCTGTTCCTCGACGAAATCGGTGACATGCCGTTGCCGTTGCAGGTCAAGCTGCTGCGCGTGCTCGAAGAGCGCGAGGTGCGCCCGGTCGGGGCCACCGCCAGCACGCCGGTCGATGTCCGCATCATTAGCGCCACGCACCGCGACCTCGAAGGGGAAATGAATGCGGAACGCTTCCGCCGCGACCTCTACTACCGGCTCAACGTGGTCTCGCTGGCGATTCCCGATCTGACCGAGCGGCGCGACGACATCCCCCTGCTGGCCGCCCATTTTTTACGCCAGCTCAGCCAGCGCTATTGCAAGGAGATCAACGGCTTCGCCCCGGAGGCCATGGAGCTGCTGATCCGCGCCAGCTGGCCGGGCAATGTACGGCAGTTGCTGAACGTGGTGGAGCAGGCGGTGGCATTGACAACCGGCCCCATCGTGACTTCGACCCTGGTGCAGAAAACCATCAGCGAACTGGGCGAGATCCTGCCCTTTGACGAGGCCCGCCGGGACTTCGAAGCCGGCTACCTGATCCGCCTGCTGAAGATGACCGGCGGCAATGTCGCCCAGGCCGCCAGGCTGGCCCAGCGCAACCGCACCGACTTCTACAAGTTGCTGCAGCGTCACTCGCTCGATCCCGCGCTGTTCAAATAGTCGCCGTTTGGCGACAGTAAAAAATCCGCAATTTCAGCCAATTGCGGTCCGACCCCGGATTCCTGTCGCCGTTTGGCGACGGATCTGGCACCCTCCGGTACTAGTCGCCGCCTCCCAAGCCATTGATTAACAGGGATTCCATTGCCTGGCACGGCAGTTGCGAATACTTGGCCGAGCATCGATTCCGGATGCGACAGACAAGGGAGAACAGCGATGAAAGATCGATTCACCGCGCGGGTGGCCCTTCTGGTCATGCTGCCGTGGCTGGCCGCCTGCAACAGCAACCCGAGCAAACAGGACATCGGCATGGTGAGCGGCGCAATCCTCGGTGGCGTGGTCGGTTCCGCGGCCACCGGAGGCAGCACCGTGGGAACGGTCGGCGGCGCCGCCGCCGGCAGCTATGTCGGCCGACAAATCGCCAAGGAGACGAAATGACCATGAATACCACCACCATCGAGTCGCTGGAGCGCCCACCTGAAACGCGGCCGGCACGGCCAAAGCTGCTGTATCCGACCCTGGTCATCGCAGCGATTTCCGTCACTCTGTTCAGCCTGCTCGGCATCGCCGCACTGACCGGCGCCATGCCCGCGGCGCATTCCGACCCGAAGGCACTCACCACCACCGGCGCACCCTCGAAGGGCAAGGCCGCGGCGACCGCCGCATCCGGCTCTGCCGCCAATTCGCGGGCCGCTGCGGCAACCTGCAGCAACTGCGGCAAAGTCGAATCCGTCACCAGCGTCGAACGTCCGGCCAGCACAACCGGG